>CAYMWC010000326.1:0-5502 GCA_964393695.1 uncultured Pleurocapsa sp. | reverse complement strand
ACTAGAACGGTGGAATCAATTAACCCAAGCACAACAAGATGGTTTTCCTCCTATTGTTCCTGATTTTGTCATTGAATTAGTAAGTCCTAGCGATTTAAAAAATCAGCGATACGAAGACTTACAGGCAAAGATGCAGGAGTATTTAGATAATGGCGTTAGACTTGGTTGGTTAATCGAACCATCAGCGAAAACGGTTGAAATATATAGAATTGGGCAACAGGTAGAGATTTTAAATAATCCTCAAACTCTATCGGGAGAAGATATTTTACCTGGGTTTGTTTTAGATTTAAGTGAGATTTTTTGATGTTAGAGATAGCAAGTTTCTTTTAGGTAGTAGGTGATAGGTCAAAAACTCTGACTCCTGACTCCTGACTTCTATAAATTCTTGATATTTTGAAGATTTTGTTGAATTTCTGACCATTGACGGGGAAATTGCTCTTGAGTATAGACTAGTAAAGCCTTATTGAGAAAAGCGATCGCTTTTTGTTTATTTTCTGCTGTCTCGCCTTTGACTCGATGACGATATGCACCAGCTAGATTATTGTTAAGCATTGCCCAATTGTAAGGGTATTTTTCTAAGGTATGAATTGATAAAGCATTTTCATAATGAGAAATTGCGCGTTCGATATTATCATTTTTATCCCCTTCGATACGGGATTGAAAAGCGTTACCTAAATTATTTTGCAACATTGCCCAACGGTGAGGATTCTCCGCCAGAGTATAGATTTCTAAAGCTTGTTCTAAATGATTGATGGCGGTTTCAATATTGCTGGCTCGATCACCTATCAGACGGTTAGGATAAATATCCCCTAAATTATTATGAGCAGCTGCCCAATCTTGGGGATAATCTTCTAAAGTATGAACAGATAAAGCACGTTTGTAGCAAGCGATCGCCCGTTCGATATTTTTGCTCCCCTCTCCCTCAATTCTATAGCTATAGGCAATACCAAGATTACGCTGAACATTTCCCCATAAATAAGGATATTTCGCTTTGGTAATCACTTCTAAGGCTAATTGATAAGTAGCAATAGCCTGTTCAATATTTTCTGAACGATCTCCCACAAAGCGATCGCGCCAAGCATTGGCTAAATTGGACTGAATCATCGCCCAATCTTGAGGGAAAATTGTCGGTTGATAGGCTTTTAAAGCTGCTTGATAGCTAACTATTGCTAGTTCTATATTGTTGGCTTTGTCCCCTGCGGGATAGGCACTAATTAGATTACCAAAGTTGACTAAATCATTAGCGATCGCCCGTTGTTGTTGAGAATCTACGGATACAATAGTTTCATTTGCCCAATAGTTAAGGATTTGGGTGGCATTCTGGTCAAGTTTGTCTTGATTTTCCCGAATTAGAGCGTAAATCTTAGCTGGAGCAACCTGATTTGATACCTGTTGCAAAAGGGTCATTAAAAACTGAAAATATTCTCGACGACGATTAGTTGAGGTGTTAGTTTTTTCTAGTTGTAATAACTTCGCAGCTAAATTAATTAAACGTTCAGCAGCAGCAATATCACCTGAGCGTCTTAATTTTTCCCCGACAGACATTAAGCAAGTAATAAACTCTTGATTAACTAACTTTTGATTAGCGTTTAAAATGTTTATCTCTTGTTCTCTAGGATTGCTCAGTAAAATGTCAATCAGTTTGAGATAAGGATGTTCTATTGTACTCATGAGGGATTAGAGACTAGATCTTAAAATAGGCGTTAACCTACAACCGTATAATATATCGAACTTCACTCTTATTATCTGTATATTGTGACTGCAAATAAAAAATCAGCTCCTTCTGTTAGTAAGATCGCCAAAATTGTCGCGATCGCAACTTTGGTTAGTAAAATCTTTGGTTTTCTCCGCGAGATAGTAATTAACGCAGCTTTTGGCATTGGTTCAGTTAAAAACGCCTATGCCTATGCTTATACCATACCAGGATTTCTGTTTGTGCTGATTGGTGGTATTAATGGCCCTTTTCACAGTGCTTTACTCAGTATTCTGGCAAAAAAAGATAAATCGGAAGCTGCGCCAATTGTGGAAACAGTCTCGACTTTAGTTAGTATAGTGCTGCTGTTGGTGACGCTGCTCATTGTTATTTTTGCAGGAGCTTTAATTGGGCTTTTGGCACCAGGATTAGCCCCAGAAGTAAAAAGCTTGGCGGTGCTACAACTCCAAATTATGGCACCTATGACTTTACTTGCAGGATTGATTGGGATTGGTTTTGGGACTCTCAACGCCGTAGACAGTTATTTACTACCGAGTATTAGTCCTTTGTTTTCAAGTTTAGCTGTAGCAGTAGGAGTCGGAGCAATTTTTTGGCAGTTAGGGGAACAGTTAAATACACCTCAATATTTTCAGATTGGTTCAATTGTTTTGGCTAGCGCAACTTTGGCGGGGGGAATTTTGCAGTGGTTGGCACAGTTAATTGTGCAGTGGCGTGCAGGGATGGGAAGCTTAAAACTGCGCTTTAACTGGAATACTCCTGGGGTAATGGAAGTATTTGCCGTGATGATTCCTGCCACTCTTTCATCGGGGATGTTGTATATCAATTTAAATGTGGATCAATTTTTTGTTTCAGGTATACCTGATGCTGCTGCTGCGTTGCAAAGTGCCACTTTTATTTTTATTACTCCCTTGGGGATTATTTCTAATGTGATTTTAGTGCCTTTTTATCCGATCTATTCTCGTTTAGCCGCCCCTGAAAACTGGCAGGAATTAAAAGTTAGGATTAGGCAGGGATTATTTTTGGGTGCTTTGAGTATGTTGCCTTTTACGGCAATTTTTATGTCTCTACCTCTACCAATTATTAAACTAGCTTTTGAGCGAGGTCAATTTGATGCTGAAGATGCTCGTTTTGTAGCTTCTTTACTAGTAGTATACGGCTTTGGGATGTTTTTCTATATCGGTAGAGATGTTTTAGTCCGAATATTTTATGCTTTAGGGGATGGAGAAACTCCTTTTAAAGTCAGCATTTTTAATATTTTTTTGAATGCTATTTTAGATTACTTGCTAATTAACACTTTCGGGACACCAGGAGTAGTGATGGCAACAGTGGGAGTCAATATTGTCTCAATGATTGCTTTTGTCTGGATTTTACATCGCCGATTAAATGGTTTACCACTCTTAGAATGGAGTAAGGGGATATTAGGTTTATTTCTAGCTACTATCGTGGCAGGATTAGCTAGTTATGGTATTAGTCAAGTCATGGAAAAAGCGATCGGTAACGATAATTTATTGTTGTTGTTTATTGAGCTAAGTGTTGCTAGTGCAGCAGCAATTATTATTTTTAGTTTGATTGCCATGCAGTTAAAATTACCTGAATCGAATATGTTACTAGGTAAAATTAAACAAAAGTTCGGCAAGTAGGGGCGCAAGGCTTGCGCCCTTAAATTACACAAGTAAAGATGATCGGGAAAAAGTAAACTATATGCAAATTGAACCATACACCCCCCAGCATCTTGATGCCGTCGTTCATCTTTCGCTTCGAGCATGGACTCCAGTTTTTGATTCAATTCAGAAGGCGATGGACGCTGACGTGTATCGTGCATTCTATCCCGAGCATTGGCGTATGAGCCAGCAAAAAGCTGTCGAGGATGTCTGTGCTGCTGAAGACACAAATATATGGATTGCTATCGATACAGATTCCATTGTGGGTTTTATAGCCGTAAAACTACACTCAGAGGATAGTATGGGTGAAATTTACATGGTTGCTGTCGAGCCAGACTTTCAAGGTCAAGGCATTGGCTCTGCTTTGATAGAATTTGCTCTTGCTTGGATGAAAGATGCTGGGATGTCTATTGCTATGGTGGAAACTGGAGGTGATCCTGGTCATGCACCAGCACGTTGTACATATGAAAAAGTTGGTTTTGGGCTGTTTCCAGTTGCTAGATATTTCAAGAAGCTTTGAGTACAGATGTAGGTCGCAAAGTATACTTTACCTCAGTCAGAGTTAGGATAATTTAAGCCAATTAAAGGGCGCAAGCCTTGCGCCCCTACTTGCTGTTTAATCAAATGTAAAATCAACCACAGCACCAGGGACTTATGGAGACAGTTAAGGTTCGTACTTCTAACAATTTTAAAAAACTTCAGGCACGATTAAGGGGGTTAGTTGGTAAAGCGATCGCTGATTATCATATGATTGAAGATGGCGATCGCGTGATGGTCTGTTTGTCTGGGGGAAAAGATTCTTATACTATGCTGGACTTACTCCTCAGCTTACAACGCAAAGCCCCTGTTAAGTTTGAACTTTTAGCAGTTAATCTCGACCAAAAACAACCAGGTTTCCCCCAACAGGTCTTACCAGAGTATTTAACCTCTTTAAACATTCCCTATCGCATCGTGGAACAAGATACTTATAGTACTGTTACTAGTATCATTCCTGAAGGCAAAACTATGTGCGGTTTATGTTCACGGTTGCGCCGGGGTATTCTCTACCGTGTAGCAGGAGAAGAAGGGGCAACTAAAATTGCTTTAGGTCATCATCGGGATGATATTGTCGAAACGCTATTTTTAAATATGTTTTATGGTGGAAAATTAAAAGCCATGCCACCAAAACTTTTAAGTGACGATCAAAAAAATATGATCATTCGTCCTTTGGCATATTGTTCAGAAAAAGAAATTATTCGTTACGCTAACGCCAGACAATTTCCCATTATTCCTTGTAATCTTTGTGGCTCTCAAGAAAATTTACAACGAGCTAAAATCAAGGAAATGTTACAAACTTGGGAAAGAGAATTTCCTGGGAGGATTGATAGCATCTTTAATAGCATTCAAAATGTATCTCCTTCCCAGTTAGCAGATACGCAATTGTTTGACTTCGCTGGATTAGGTAAATCAGTGACCAGTGACCAGTGACCAGTGACCAGGTGAGCATCCCACTTTTTTTAATTAAGCAGAAATATCTAGATTGATATCACAGAAATGTAGCTCATCGTTTTGAGAAACGAAAGTCCCATCTATAGGTGTATTGATCAACTCGATATTGCTGCCTAAAACCGAACTTGCTGCAACCGTAGTATCTAAACTAACTATGTTTTCGGTATTGAGAAATTGCAGTGTTTCAGGATCGTTAAGTGCTGAGTAGACATAAACTGAACCATAACTAGAAACGGGAACACCAAAAGAGTCAGGATCAATAAATTCGCTGGCAACGCCGACGATAACAGGGCCTAAATCCGACTCTACCAGCAAGGGGCTACCACTATCACCTTCACCAATCCCTCCTTCCAAAGGAATCGGCGTGGGCGAAGAAGTTGGCACAGGTATCAACTCTGGCGAAGAGCCATCTAGACTGGGAGCATTTAATCCTTGATCAGACGAAGATGTACTATCATCATAGTCAAAGCGAATTATACCATTGTCAACACTATCAATAATATTTTCCGCAGCACGGCGCGAATCTCCACTAGTTGTAGCACTTGGGCTACCAGATTTTCCATAGCCAATAATAGTTCCTTTTTTCCCTAACAAAGAGGCATTGTCTGACAGTTCGGGAATATTAGGAGAGACTGCAAC
>CAYMWC010000325.1:0-5568 GCA_964393695.1 uncultured Pleurocapsa sp. | reverse complement strand
CTGGTTTTCTCACTGTTGCTACTGTCCTTTATAAGACTGAAAACCGCTGTATTTGCTGTAATCTTTGAAAGGAATAATTATGAAACTTTGTCTTTAAGTGTGCAAGTTTTTAAACTGTCTACAGTTAAGGTGATTATTTAAAATGTTACTTATTAAAATGAGTTTATCTCTTTTTATTGTTGATCCCTGTTAAATCACAATTTTCACACATAACAATATACAAAAAATAAAAAGTCTGTTATTATTGACAGCAATTTACATTAATTCAAAACGAGAGGTAAATAAAAATAAGATCGGTGCATAACTGCAATTATTAGCGCATATATACAAATAAATAGCTTAATTAAAGTTTTTTAATCGAGCTTAATTATCAATATTTTTATGCAATTTAAAAGTTTTGCTTGGTTTTTGCTGCTTATTTAGCAAAAGCAAAATTATGATATTTATTTAAACAAATCATTGAAAATAATGAATAGTATAACTTTGAATTCATTGTTGTCATTTGCTAACGAAAAGAGAGAAGAAATAGATTTTCGTCTAAGTGAAGTACAACAGCAGCTTTTGCCTAGCAAAAAAGATATTAAATTTTTTCAAGAACATGGTTGGTTTGTAACTAAAAAAGTTATTCCTGAAGATTTGATTGATAGCCTATTTCTTGCCAGCGAAGAAGTATATCAAGGCATTAAAGATGCCGAATTACCGATCGCAGGCTGTAGTAATTGGCAGGTAGAAGATCAAGTAGCAGTTCGCAATAACGAATACATTTCCTTCCAAAAGTTAGCTTTTCGTCAACTATCTTTGCAACCAATCATTGGCGCGATCGCAGCTAAATTAATGGATACTGATACAGTCAGATACTTCCAAGATCAGCTAATTAGTAAAGAACCCAATCATCAAAATAATACTACCAAGGTAGGCTGGCATACTGATCGTTCTTATCATTCAAATTGCACTTCCAGCAAATTACTAACAGTTTGGATTCCCTTACATGATGTTACCGAAGAACATGGCTCTTTAGTCATGGTAGATCGCAGTCACAAATGGTCAGAAACCGATCATATGCGCAGCTTTAATTATGATAATCATGCTGAAATTGAACACAAATTTAGGCAGCAAGGACAAGAATTTAACAAGATTCCTATAGAACTAAAAAAAGGACAAATTAGTTTTCATCATTCCTCTCTAGTTCACGGCAGCTATGAAAATCGTAGTCAGATCATGCGTCGCGCAGTAGTAATAAACGTCCAAGACGGCGAAAATCGCTATCAACCCTTTTGGAACAATGGTAAACAAATTCATCACTTTCTAGATCGCCTATGTCGTCAACAACCGAATGGATTACCCGACTATAGCGATCCTGCAATCTTCCCTGTAATCTGGTCAGAGAAACGATAATACAATACATTTGTTTTTAATCAGGCAAGATAGATTTTTTCTGAATATTTACAGGTAATTTTAACCATTCACTCAGTTCTTGAGCTAACCAATCTAGTTCTTTTTCTCTGTGATAGTTAACAAATATATTATTTAGCTCGTATGCTTCTTCATTAGTCCAGACAATAAGCTTGGGAGGAATTAAAGTAGTTTCCCCATCACTACCTTTACGCCAGCTTTCGGCAGTACGTTCAATTTTGGTAATACTACTTCTGGGACTAGGTTTGGGCTTGGAGTACTTAAGCTGCCAACATTCATAAGTCAAGGAAATCTGCTGGGAGGTAATTTTTAATCTGGTGTTACCAAAGAGGGTAAACACAATACCTGCAATCATTGCCAAACCTACAGTCCAAAAAGGCAGAGAAAACAAAGCGAAAAAGAGATTAATGGGAAAGGGAGGCATTAATACTGCTCCCCCAGTCCAGAAAATCAAAAAACTATTCCAGGCTATAGCAAAGACGATCATCGAAATTAACTCCAGAGTGAAGCCTTTGGGGGGAATTAAGATTTCAATTACTTCTGGTGTTTTGTGTAGTACTATTTTACTTTTGGCGGGTTGGTGAATAATTTCTGTGGTGGGAGAAATTTCACTAACAGGATATTTAAGAGCCTGTAATGCTTCGGTTGCCGAACTAAAACGGCTATCTTGACTGGGCTCAGTCATCTTGCATAACCAACTTACAAAAGCAGGATTTAAACTAACCGCCGACTCAAAAACAATACGTCCATCTTTACTAGGTAAATCCGCAGGATCTACTCCCGTAGCCAAATAAATCAAAGTTGCACCCAAACTATAAAGATCTGATGCAGGAGTTGTTTTACCTCCAAACTGTTCTGGTGGCATATAACCGTAAGTACCAACTATCGTGATTGTACCGCCTTCTTTGGCTGCAACATTTTGTACCGCTCCAAAGTCAATCAGATAAACATCTCCCACACTATTACCAGAGCGATCTCTTAGTAAAATATTACTAGGTTTAATATCTCGATGAATTATAGGGGGTTGTCTTTGATGTAAATAAATTAAAATATTGAGCATTGCCTCAGCTATTTGCTCGATTTCCAATTCGCTAAAAGTTCGTCCAGCTTGCAGAGCAGTAGCCAGGGATAGTGCTTCAATATAGTTTTGCACCAGAGCAAAACCTCGACAGTGAGGTAAATCCAAATCAAAATAATCTAAATATTGGGGAATAGCAGGATGAGACAGATTTTTTAAAGTTTGGGCTTCTCGTTCAAATAATTTAAAATCTTCCCACTCTGAATCTAAACCAAATTTGAGTAATTTGATTACTACTAATTTTTCAGTATTTAAATTTTGAGCTAGTAATGTTTCTCGTCCACCGCGTTTACTTAATTGTTCTTGAACTTGGTAAACTGCATTTAAAATTTGTCCCTTCATAAAAAAAGGGTGAAAGTTTTTGAGTCCCTCTGATTGTGACAAGGTTGATTTAAGAGACTATTCACCCTAACCGCAATTATAGCCGTAAAAATTTCTGAGGTCTTTTACGGAAAATAACTAATAATTTTTTTCTAGTTAAGGGGAATTTTCTGATAATGCGATCGCATTCAAGCATCAATATACCGTACTTGAGAAATTTAATTTTTACGAAAATATCAGGATTGACGTAGATGTGTTAGGCAGTCAGCCTTTTACCTTTTTTGCTACTTGAATGACTGATGACTGATGACTGATGACTGATGACTGAATCTGGACACCAAAGCATCCATTGCAGATTGTGAGGTTGAGCGATAAATCCTAATTGGTGGTAAAAATCTACCAGATGAGGGCTAGCAAATAGAGTAATATCTTTAATTGCTGCTTGCTGAAGTTGTTGAAGCAAATGTGTGACCATCGCTTTGCCCAAACCTCGACCTTGAAAATCAGGATGAACTACAATATCGAGCAGGGTAGCATGAAAAACCCCATCAGACATCGCCCTAGCAAAACCAATCAATTGTTTTTCGTCTTGCTCAATCTGCCAAGCAGTAACATAAGCAAAACTATTAACTAAAGCTTGTTGAACTTGATGGAGAGGGCGAGGTGTCCAACCTACGGTACTACATAAATCTTCTAATTGATTAGGTAGAACAGGACAGTTAGATTTATCTTTAATTTCAATTTGATGACTCAGAGTATGGCGATCAACTTTGTTAGTAGACTTTAGATAATTGCGATCGCTGTTTGTCCGATTCAGTAATTCACTAGATTGTATATTTTGTAGTATTTGACGGCGAGAATTAATCTTTTCCTGCAACTGGTTGTGCTGTTGTAGCAAGGGGGTGAGTTGTAGCAGAACATCAGTTCGATTTGGCTCAATTTCCAATACCAGATAATAAAGAATAATTGCCCCAACAGTTTGATGCTCTTTGGATAAAGTATTAGCAATCTGGAGTAATAAATTTGGCGTGGTTTGGAGAATGCTAAAAATTGAATCGGTTGGTGGAGATTGAATTATTTGACGATAATTTTGAATTGATACTGCTAAGTTACCTCTTTGTTTAAAGGCTAGTCCCAATTTTTGATAAACAAGCTGATGATCTGGTTTTAACTGAATAGCTTGAAGATAAATTGCGATCGCCTGATCCCAATCTTGTAATTTGATTAGAACATCAGCGAGATTATGCCACGACCAAAAAAACTCTGGATCAATTTCTACGGCACGATTATAGGCTTCAACTGCTGGCTGCCACTGTTGTAACTTTGTTAGAGCATCGGCGAGATTATGCCACGACCAAAAAAACTGCGGATCAATTTCTACGGCACGATTATAAGCTTCAACTGCTAGCTGCCACTTTTGTAACTTAGTCAAAACATCTGCCAAATGATGCCAAGACCAAAAAAAATCTGGTTTTAGTTCAATTGCTCGCTCAAAAGCAAGTATTGCTGACTGCCATTGCTGCTGTTTTCGATAAGTCTCTGCGAGATTATAAACTTCAGACCAATTATGCTGACGGGCGATCGCCTCCAATTCTGCTGTCATGACAATTCATTTAAGATTGCTTTATCACGAGAGTTGAAAATCTATCTCTTGGTAGACAAAAGTTATGACTTAGGTAGGTGATGGTAAACGTAGCTACAAGTTTAATTTAGTAATTAATAGTAGTTAATCGATTCCTCTTAAATTAAACGAGGAAATAAATAATATGTTTGCCAATGAACTTGCTTTTAACTTATGCCGATTACCGCTTGAACTAGCACAGTATACAATATTTGAAGAAAATTTAATGCCAGAAGAATCATCTGTTCTCTTTTCTGGGCCTCAATTTTTGGTGGCACTACTGGCTGGTATAGTGATGGCATTTGCCTTCCAATTACTATTAACTAATTTTACAGTCGCTGTCGGAATTCCGATTCTAGCTAGTGACGACGACGATGACAATGATGACGAACCAGATACTTTAGGCGGAAAAGTTCGTAAAACTGAAGCGAAAATCGGTCTTTGGGCATTAATTACAGCTAGTATTGCTTTATTCAGTGCTTGTTATTTAGCAGTCAAACTGAGTTTAATTACCACCGCTTCACTGGGTATAATCCTAGGTATAGTCATTTGGGCTGCTTACTTTTCGCTACTTATATGGCTCGGTTCATCAGCAGTAGGTTCTTTAATTGGTTCTTTAGTTAGTACTGCCACTTCTGGGTTACAAGGACTGCTGGGGACAGCAACGACGGCGATTGGTGCAAATATTGGGAGAAAACAAGCGATCGCTACCGCTGAAGATATTACTGCCGTAGTTCGTGAAGAATTAACTTCTGGTTTAACTCCTGAAAACCTCAATAAAACTCTAGCCAGTTCTTTAAGTTCTTTACAATTACCTTCATTAAATATTCCAGAAATTCGTTCTCAATTTGAAAAGCTATTGGGTGATGTAGATTTAGAAGCACTTGGCGATAACCCTGATTTACTCAACAATATTAACCGTGAGACTTTGATCGATTTTATTGGTAGTCGTACCAAGTTGCCTAAAAAAGATCTTGACCGCATTGGTGATGAACTCGAAAACGTTTGGCAACAAGTTTTAAATCGCCAAAATCCAACTGAGCAAATTATCAATTTAATCAAAGAAACTAACCCAGAAGAGTTAAACCCACATTCGGCAGCCCCACAGATGAAATATAAAAAAAACATAGATTCA
>CAYMWC010000324.1:0-5589 GCA_964393695.1 uncultured Pleurocapsa sp. | reverse complement strand
TCTCTATTTTTGCCAGAGAACTAAATCTCTATTTTTTCCAAAATGAGAATTGCTGATTTTGTTTGACCTTAACCCTATTGATCAACGCTTGGCTAGTTTTGAAGATGGTCTTTCTTGGCCAGAAATTTTAACTCTCTATGACATCACCAACATTGATGGTCGTTATTTAACTTTGCAACGTAATTCGCAACCTCGTCAATATCAGCTTGAGCCGATTACTAATGAACTGAATTTGGCTTTTGGTGAATGGTTTGATGTTCCAACTACTCCCGAGCCAATTTGGGGCAAAATTAATTTTCATCCCAACGTTTTAGGAAAGTTATTTACCACTGCTTTACGATTGCCAGCATTATATATGGAAATAGAAACTGCTGACGGCATTAAAACCAAATATCGGACAGTTAGCGAGGTGATGAATGAAGGTTTTTTACTCTCCCCTGTCTTATCTGATCGCTGGGATTTCTTAGATTTAGCTGTTCCTAATTGGCAAGAGAAATTGGCACAAAAACAGGTAACAAGGTTTCGGATTATTAGTGAGGATGCTAATCCTTGGTTATATCCGCCAAAATATCAGTTTAGCCTCAGTACACTAAAGTTCTCGCGACAAGATTTTTCTCAGATCCCAGGTTGGTCAACTTGGAGTACTTTTTTAGTTCCCAAACCGATCAATGGCGGACTACAAAGAGTGGTAATTGACGATCATGATCGGACTGGTTGGATGGCTCATGCCCCAATGAAAATGCTGATTGATTTAAACGAAAATAAACAACGTTTTGCTTTTAGCTTTGGCATTTTAGAGGAAGGAGTAGCAGAGGCAATTGAAGAAAAGATCGGGGATGGAGTAGAATTCAAAATCAATGTCTTACAATTCAATGGTCAAGAAAAAACACTGTTTTCTCGTAAGTTGCAGCCTAGAAGCAATGCAGAAGATCGAGGCATACAGCAAGCAAGTATTGACCTAAAAGGGGTTGATACTAATAAACTTTTCTTAGAAACTGTACCAGGAAAAGACAATCAGTATGATTGGTCTTATTGGGCAGAATTGAGCGCGGATTAGATTTTAAAAAACATAATGTTACTTGGTGGTGAAGAGTGAATTTAGTGAAGTTATTTCAACAACGGATATTCAAGTTTCTGTTGGGCGGGGGTGTAGCAGCAGGCTTTAATTGACTGCTCATTTTTATCTTGATTGAATGGTTAGGTTTTGAGACTAGCTTATTACGTAATGTGGCAAATATAATTGCCATTGAACTATCTTTAATTCTTAGTTTTTTTATCTATCGCCTTTGGGTTTGGACTGGGGGAGTATGGCGTATCTCTTCGGTATTATTCAAACAATTACCCCTGTATCATTTATCCGCAGGTACAGCCGTCTTGTTAAGGGTTTTGGTTGTCTTTCCGCTTTTAGATAGATTGGGAGTAGATTATGGTATTAATACGATAATTGGGGTTTTATTGAGTGCAATCATTAATTATTTAATTAGCGATCGCCTGGTCTTCAAAGAGCGAGAAACGGAGTTATATTATCCAGAAGGTTTAGAAAGTTCTCAACACCAAGTAAAAGCTAGCCAAAAAGCTAAATTTGCCACCACCAAAACGGCGGTTAAATTATTCTCCATTGTCATTCCTGCCTACAATGAAGAGGGTAGTATTGCCAAAACTATTGAATCCTTAGCTCAAACTTTAGATGAGGCCCAAATTCCCTACGAAATTCTAGTAGTTAATGATAATAGTCGCGATCGCACTGAAGCAATTTTACAAGAAATTTGTACTCATAGTCAGCACGTCCGCTATTTAAATAATTACTATCCCAATGGTTTTGGTTTTGCAGTCCGCTGTGGAGTAGAAAACTTTGCAGGAGATGCTGTCGCGATCGTCATGGCAGATAGTTCTGATTCTCCAGATGATTTAGTAAGTTATTATTACAAATTGCAAGAAGGTTATGAATGTGTGTTTGGTTCCCGTTTTATTGAGGGGGGTAGAGTTATTGATTATCCCATTCATAAGTTGTGGATCAATCGATTGGCAAACCTGTTTATTCAAGTATTGTTTGGGCTAAAATATAACGACACAACTAATGCTTTTAAAGCCTATCGTCGTGAAGTAATTGAAGGTATTTTTCCTCTAATATCTCATCACTTTAATTTAACTGTGGAGATGCCTCTTAAAGCTATAATTCGGGGCTATTTTCATACCACTATTCCTATTTGTTGGCGCAATCGTCAAAGGGGAGTTTCTAAACTCAAAATCAAAGAAATGGGTAGTCGCTATTTATTTATAGTGCTTTATGTCTTGTTGGAGAAAACTCTTTCTAGGGGTGATTATGTTCGTTCCAAATCAGCTATGAAAGTTAGCAAGACAATAGTTTGATTGACAAGTAAATCAATCTATCTAAATCAAAATATCTTACTTAAAGTGAATAAAAAGCTGAGTTAAAATGAGTGAAAAAATTTTAATTGCAGGCGGTGCTGGTTTTGTTGGTAGTTCTCTAGCAATTGGACTTAAGCAACTACATCCAGACTGGCAAATTATCTGTTTAGATAACCTGCGACGTAGGGGTTCAGAACTAAATTTACCTAGGTTTAAAGCCTTAGAAATTGAATTTACTCATGGGGATGTCCGTTCCACTGATGATTTAGATCCTAGCGTTTTAGATGTTGATACTATTATTGACTGTTCTGCCGAACCTTCAGTCTTAGCTGGTGTTAGTTCCCCTCAATATGTTCTGAATACCAACTTAGTCGGTACAATTAATATCTTGGAATTAGCCAGAAAAACTAATGCTAATTTAATATTCCTCTCCACCAGTCGCGTTTATTCCATCGAGCCTTTATCTAATCTCAAGGTAGTTGAAACCCCCACTAGACTAGAACTAGTCGCCGAACAAACTACCTCTGGTATATCTTGGCAGGGAATTACCGAAGACTTTCCGATTGACAGTTATCGTTCCCTGTATGGCACAACTAAGCTGGCATCGGAACTATTAATTGCCGAATATCGCCAATCTTTTGGTTTGCAAGCTATTATCAACCGCTGTGGAATCTTGACGGGTGCTTGGCAGATGGGGAAAATCGATCAAGGCGTAATTGTACTGTGGATGGCTGCTCATTATTTCCAAAAGTCTCTTAAATATATTGGTTATGGTGGTACAGGTAAACAGGTGAGGGATTTTCTACACATCCAGGACTTATTAAGGTTAGTTGATTACCAACTTAATAATTTTGACTCCTTAGACGGGGATGTCTTAAATGTCGGTGGTGGTAGATTTAGTAATCTTTCCCTATTAGAAATGACTCATTTGTGCCAGGAGATTACAGGCAATACCATTAATATTGAGCCTGTAACCACCGAAAGAACAGGCGATATTCCAATTTATATTACCAATTGCGATCGCCTAACGCAAAAAACTCAATGGCAACCAGAAATCAAACCAGCCAAAACTTTTGAGGATATTTATCACTGGATTGTTGCTCATGAAGACAGCTTGCGCTCAATTTTGTCATAGTTCAAAGTGTCAGCGTTGCTTATTTAACCTGAATTTGTTTCACAAATTAAACATAAGTACCTGCTGAAATACTTAGTTCATACTAAGCTAATTAATAACTGTCAATTTTTGTAATATAAATTTACTTTTTGAACCTTTTTTCTGGAAAAAATTAGGTTAAATTTAGAGTTGTCTTTCTAAGTAACGCTCAGTGAATTTTACATCGTCTACGCGTAACAATACTACAGCTAAAGCTAAAGAGTCTAGTATGGTATTTTTCGATCCTACTTTGATTAATGCAGCTAGAAATATCTACCGCAACTATTGTAGTCTTAATATCCCAGCCGATAGCCGACCTATGGGAGTGGTAATTAATCGAGATAATCACAGGGGACAATTAACATTTTCCTCAAAACCTATATTATTACCAAGAGAATGTTTTATTCCTATGAAGCAAATTGAAGCAGAAATTTATTAAATCCCTAATTATTAGTCATTTTGAGTTAAATTATGGAAACGCTGGTTACAGCGCTCGGTTTTATTCTTGCTTTTACTTTTGGTGCCTGTATTGGTAGTTTTTTAAACGTAGTTGTTTATCGTCTTCCTGCCAACTTATCTTTAATTCATCCTCCTTCTCGTTGTCCCCATTGTCTTCACAAGTTGGGCATGACAGAAAATGTGCCTGTATTTGGGTGGTTGTGGTTGCGGGGTTGTTGTCGCTGGTGCAAAGCCAAAATTTCTAGTCGTTATCCTATTGTGGAAGCCTTCACTGGCTTGATTTTTAGCTTGGTTTTTTGGCAATATGGTTACAGCCTGGAAACTATCGGCTATTGCGCTTTTTTGTCCTGGCTTTTGGCTTTATCTTTAATTGATTTAGATACAATGACTTTACCTGGAGTTTTAACTAAGTCAGGATTAGTCTTGGGGTTAATATTTCAAGGTATTATTGGCTGGCAAATTGCTCAAGCACAGGGAATAGCCAATCAACTCATGTTCGGAATTGGCGGGGCAGTATTGGGTATTTGGTTATTAGAAATCATTGCCTTGCTGGGTTCAATTATGCTCGGACAACCAGCAATGGGTGATGGTGATGGTAAATTGATGGCAACTATTGGGGCATGGATCGGCTGGAAATACGTTTTGGTATCTAGTTTTATCGCCTGCGGTGTTGGTTCAATTATTGGTGGTGGTGCGATCGCCTTGGGAATTATTGATAAAAAACAACCCATGCCCTTTGGCCCTTTCTTAGCCTTGGGCGGTGCTTTAAGTTTATTTTTTGGTGAGGCAATTATTAACGCTTATGTCAATACTTTTTTTAACTTTTAATGCAGTTTGAATGCGTAACAGCTTAAAAGGCTTATTTTATCGTTACTTAATAAAAACTGTCCAGAGTATTGCTGAAATTAATATTTAAAAAATAATTACTGTCGTAAGAATACTGAAGTTATCTTTGACGAGCGTGATTAAACTGAAAGTAAGATAACCCTTAATTAATCAAGTCTTTATACTTTAATTTCTTAACTAATAAAAGAGTAAAAGCTTAGTTTACAAATTAAGGATTGATTAGTTTGAAATTTTGGTTGAGTAACGATGCGCTGGAAATTATTTGTTGAATTTTGTTTCACTATTTTGATTTTTTGGATCATAGCTGGAGATCTTTTTTTACCACAACCTTATCGTAGTGGCAGTCAACAGTTACGAACTAATATTAATCATTTTTTGGTTGGTTTATTACCTCGTAGATCGATCATTAATATTGATTGGGAATAAACTTATTAAACGATAGCAATCATAAATGAGTTGTAAGAATTTTGATAGTTTGTATATTTAACAAAACTACTCAACTAAAGTGCGTTATTGCTGAACATCATTCAGATTAAAGAGAAAAGGAACACTTGTTTGCTCTTTTCCTCCCATTACTAGCACCTTGGGCATTTGAGATCCTCCTTCTTTCCAGGCTTGAATCGCTTCTTTTTGTAGCACTAGCTGACCACCTTGGGCTTTCAAAGTTTCAGCTAGTAATCTTTGAGCTTCTGCTCTACCCTTAGCGCGATTAATATCTGCCTGCGCTTCTTGTTCTGCTTCTTGAGCCACGTAAATAGCTC
>CAYMWC010000323.1:0-5604 GCA_964393695.1 uncultured Pleurocapsa sp. | reverse complement strand
ATGGGTTTGAATGTATATTTCTTGTTCAGACATAGTTGCTTCTTCTATCGGATGTAACGCCACAGC
The DNA here is from genome assembly GCA_964393695.1 of uncultured Pleurocapsa sp. GTDB lineage: Bacteria > Cyanobacteriota > Cyanobacteriia > Cyanobacteriales > Xenococcaceae > Waterburya. The sequence continues at coordinate 5,538 of CAYMWC010000323.1, read as the reverse complement.
ACGCTCGCCACTAAAGGGATGCCCACCAACTTAAAATATAGAGTTTTTGTAAATTAATGGCAATCATCGTCAAAGAGATCTCTCCTTCAAAAATTCAACGTCGAAATCGCGCTTTCTTTTTGCTGCTCCGTCACCGCCAGATACTGCTCCAAAGCTGCCAGGAAGCGATGCCTTGAAATGGCTTGAATGTGCCGCAAAGGGTCGAACAAGATACACTCATTTCGATTATTTATTATCACTCTTGACAAAGATTTAATTCCTGACAGTTTACCAGTACTTCTTTGCCATAACTATCTCTAATTTTGGCAACTATTCCCGTAGTGGCCTGTACGATCCATGTTCCCTTAGCTTTTAACCATTCAACTATTGACCCTGGTTGAATAATATTCTGAGCTTCTCTTTCAACTTTTATGTCCATCGACTGAGATAAATTATTATCTTTCCCTATAGTGGACACGGAATAAAAATTAGTATTCGGCTCTACTTGGGTTAAGGCACTATCTCTTCCCAACCAGGATTGAAAAATCTCTGAGCGACCATCATTGGGAGGCTCGAAGATATAAACTCGTTCTCGCTGACCTCTTGACCCCAAACGACCGATACAGATAAGCTTGAGTCCTAACAAACTGAGCAGCTTCTGAACTATTTTAATTGGCGTATCTGATTCAACGATGGTTAAGCCAAGAAAAGTTTTAAATTCTCTTTGATTTGCCTTGGCTAATTCAGCAATCAATTGTAAATTGCGATCGCTACCTCGATACTCAACTAAGGACGCGATGGGCGAGGTGTCCTCGCCCATTTCAGCCGTCCGTCCTGGTTGAAGTAAGCCAACTATTAAAGTCTCTAACAATCGCAGTGGGGTAGACAACAAACTACGATTAAAATCTGGCAACCATAAACGATTTCTATTTGTATGAGAAATCGCTCTTAATTGTCTTAAATCTCGTTCAATTAAATAAGGTCTGCCGATAGTCAGGTAGTAGTGGGAAAGTATTTTACTGTACCAACCTTCATCATCTTTTTTGACTAGTTCAGGAGTAATCGATACATCATCGCCATATCGCCTGACTAAGTTGCCCTTACGTTCAATCCACCTCTCTTGTCTAGTCTTGGCTCGTTTATCTTTAAGCTTCTGATACTCTGAATCAGTAGGAATGGGTGCGATCGCTACTTGGCTGCATTCTGCTTGATATTTAGTTTGAGCTACCTGTTTGAGTTGTGATTCCACTTCGGCAGCAGAATTGTTGTCTTCTGCTTGGGGTTGGTTGGGTACGGTAACAAAATGTCCTTCAGCAATTAAACCCTCAACAATTGAACTGCGATAATTCTGCATAGTCAGGTTAATATAACAACCTCTTTTCGCCCAAGTATTTAAAGATTCAGGCTGAAAGTTAGTATCTAGCTCTAAGTCACTTAAGGTCGCATCAGCAGCTTGGAGAAATCGAATATTGGTACTGGCTTTATTCTTGGTACTAGCAATCAAAGCTTTTTTAACCGTAGCTCCATTGCCCACCATACATTTATAAAAACCTCGTTTGGCTGCCCAAAGATATCGGGTGACATTGGCACGGATGCGGGCTAGTACCTGACGAATTGAATCGGCTGCTTGTACTCCTTGAGCGATCGCCCAAACTGAATCAAAATGGGGAATTTGTTTAGTTTTTCCCAAGTTAGTATCAATTCCTCGTAACAGTAATTGGAAAGCTATTGGAACTTCTGAATAACATTTATCGGTTCTTTCGCACTCAATACTGACTCCCGTTTCAATTGAAGGAGAAGCGATCGCAATATCATATCGGGGTAAGATTTCATTGAGATGAGCAATACAGCCATAGGCTGGATGATTAGGATCTGCTACTGTCTCCGAATCTATACGCAGAATTTTACGGTCAGGAAATTCTAACTCAAGATAGGATTCTAAATTTTGTGTTCCCCATTTTGATTTGAGTTTTTGGGCTGAACAACTTATGAACGGTCTGCCACCAGTTTCGATATGATTAACTAGATCTCGAACTAAACAAGCGGGACTCTTCTCTTCATAGTTATATACTGTCCAACGTTGTTCTTCTGGCGGTTTCCAGTCATTAACCACAACAAAAGGCTCAACATGAAAGCCTGCAAGTCCGCGAATATAGTCAATAGCAACATCGGATAAATCTGCATCGGCTAAATATACTTGACCCGATCCTGAAAGATTATTTTGAATTAGAGTTTTAAACTGAGCGAGAATCTCAACTCGCTCAGCAGCACAGGTAGCAGAATTGAGCAGATGCCAAATAACCTGTTCTGCTTCATCAATGATTACTATTCCATCTTGCCAATTATCAGCATCAAATCTGGCACCAGATTTGGGATGTAGTGAATCGATACAGAGTCCGTATCCCAGAACAGTTCCATATTCAACGGTTTTGATTTCGGTTAGGTAAGGAAGTCCTACTCTTTGACATAATGCTTCTCCTAGTTGGATACGGTGGGTTAATAGGAGTACCCATTTCCCTTCTTTAGTGGCTTGGTTCACTATTTGTTCGAGTAAATGAGTTTTGCCTGTGCCTTTGGGGGATTTGAGACAGATAAGTTTTGCAGTTTCGGGAATGGATAGGTTGTCGGGTATCGGGTATCGGGTGTCGGGTAGAAGGTTTTGGTAAGCAAGCTCATCGTCTTTCCCTTTCCCCCTTCCCCTTTCCCCCTTTCCCTTTTTGCCCTCTGCCTTAGTTAAAGAACCTAAGTAGCGTCGATTTACCCGAATATTGGCTTTGTAGGTTAGTTGGACTGATGTTTGTACTAACCAACTAGAGAGAGATAATGCCTGATTGTAGGCTTGATGGAATGCCTCTGCACCGTGTTGAACAATTAGATCATCAACACCCTTTGCTGGTTGTGACCAACGAATTACCTTAACATCAACTCCAGCCTTAGTAAAAAGTTTGCCTGTTTTGGCGATCGCGCAATTCACATTATTCACTGTACTAGCTTTAGTGTCTTGGTCAAAAGCAAAATAAACTGTACGTCCAGGGGTGGCAAAGACTTGAAGTTGGGGGATAAGTTTAGCCAGTCCTGTTTTTCTACCAAATTCATCTTTGGGTTGGCGGTAGCCATTAAAGATACCAGGAAGGGCGATCGCAGTATAACCTAAACTAATTAAAGCAGCAGCTTTTTTAGCTCCTTCGGTAATGATTAGGGGAACTTCAGGATTATTTACTACCCATGACCAGAATGATATTTCTTGATGTTCGTTGTGGGCAAGGGAAGAGAGAACAAGTGGAATATTGTTTAGCTCGGCTACTTGATGCCACAGAAGTTGAGAAACTTTTAGGGCAATTATCCCCGTCGGGTGTTTAGGTGGAGCTTCATATTTAATTATCTTTCCTTTATCTGCTGAGAGTCTGGGTTGAAGTGGTTTAAATTGCCCCCAGATATCTTCAGAATAATCGTTTAGAATATTAACTCCTGATACCCACCAGCCTCCTGCTTCAACGTGGCGATAGCGTTTGAGGATGCTGTAACTAATTGCTCCAGAATTAGTTCTGTTAAGTGTTTCGGAAATAAACAGGCGATCTAATGCCACCTGACCTTCTAGGTGAAAAAAGTTGAGCTTAATTAAATCTGGATGAATACCACTTTCTTGGTTAAGTTCATTATATTCAGCAAATGTTAACTGGTTTGGTAGTTGTTTTGCACTCGATGTATCTGAAGCAGCATAATGTTTCGGTAATTGTTGCGTCATTGAAGGGTTCTCCTTGATTTTAAAAGGAGCCTTAAAACGACGACACAGAAAGCATTTTATCTTCCCATAAATAATTCACACCAAACGGAGAGAAATCTAGCTAGCTAGCCTTGTTCTCAAATTTTGGCGCACCACAAAGCGGATCTTTTTGAGATCGCCAGTGCAACTTAGGAAAAATGGAGATACAATATTATTAGCGAAACAAATATTGTACTCCTTGGTTTTCCAAGGAAGTAATGGGAAAGAGCTGATACTTTTGCTTAGTGCATCGGTTTTCGGCTCTTTTCTATTTGGGGGTTGAATCGGAAATAGTCTGGACTAAATTATTTATTCGAGTAGGGTCATAGTTACTTCTGAAATAGATGTTGTAACTCTTATTTTGGCAGAGCTTAAAAGAGATTAAAAGAGCTATAAATTTTAGTGTTTAGGCGAACTCCTAAACACTATTTTGGTTGTTTAGGAGCTAGAGTGCTTGCTAAATAACACTTTTTAAATTAGAACGATTCCGAATAACCCCAAAACGATTCCGAATAACCCCAAAATGATTCCGAATAACCCCAAAACGATTCCGAATAACCCCCAAGTGTTTAGGAGCTAAAATTATTGCTGCACTTGGTTTTGAGCATTTGTAAATTTTAATTACTGTTTAGGAGTTTCTAAACATTCCTAAACACCAATATAGCGGTGGGCAAAAACAACAAACCTTTGCAGTGAGAGGTTTATGGGTACAAAGGTGTGACTTGAACCATAAGCTGTCGTAAGTGGAAGCATAAGCTGTCCGATTTTATTCAACTTAAGAATTACTTAATATTTTAAAATGTCGCTCGACTTTTTTATTGGATTGCAGTCAGACACTTCTATACTCCTCCAATGACATCACGATTAGGCTGACGAACTCCAGGACGAACTTTGGTTTTCCTACTTGAAGCAGCACTAGATGAAGTACCAGGATTAATAGTTGAAGACGATGCTCTTGATCAACCTAATTTCTGACGTAGTAAAGACACTTTTGGGGACTCAAATTCAAATGCTTTCTCTCCTTCAATTGCCTCTGCTGCTATCTGAAGACACTGAGCTATAGACGGCGCATAAGATAAGGTTGCCAGTGATGCTCGCTCAAAGTAGAAGCTTCTTCATGTAAAGCTTGACGATAAGCCTGAGTCAGCCAGTCTTTGAGAATACCCACACAGCCAATACTCCTCTCATAAAAATACTCCCAATGAATTTCTAGTTCGGGAGTATCTTTCAAAGTCATTTTCTCTCCAAAGCTTTTAAGAACCCGCTGAAACTCAAGTAAATCAGAGGAACAGTCAGCTTGATAACGAGGAAAATGAATATCAATTAGGAATTGGATAATCTGAAGCTGGTAATTCAGTCAAAGAGGTCAAAACACTCTGATAGTAAACTTTCCAATCAAAGCTGCCTGATAAGGAGTGCGCGGGCTTCCGCTGTAGCCACTGGCAAATAATTAGGGTCTTTTTCTAGCCGTGCCGTTTTCTCTGACACCATTACTTTCATGATTTGACGCAGCAAAGTTGTCTTGCCAACTCCTGTAGGACCAAACAAAAAGATTACAGATGCACCGCCTGGATTATTAACTGCATCGCGGAATTCTTCGTAAGCCTTTTTGAGATGGGGATGCACCACCGTACAATTGCGAAACAAATCTAGCTTTTGACGGCTTACACAATCTCGTATTACCATCATGCAGCTACGATAAGAAGGCGCATCAAAGGTTAGATAAAAAGCTAAAATTCTTCTAAGTACCTAAGCAAAATTAATTACATATTCAGTGCCAAAATTATCTAGCACTT
>CAYMWC010000322.1:0-5635 GCA_964393695.1 uncultured Pleurocapsa sp. | reverse complement strand
GTCTAAGAGCTTGGATGGCAACTCAAGACCAACCACATCAAAACTTTGAATTCCCCGAGGAGGTTCTACCACGTGGTAACGCTCTCTAATCCTGCCGGTGGCGCAGGTCGCGATATTAACTCAACAGGTTTTGCCTGGTGGGCAGGTAATGCTCGTTTAATTAATCTTTCTGGTAAGCTCTTGGGCGCACACGTCGCTCACGCTGGCTTAATTGTTTTCTGGACTGGTGCAATGACTATTTTTGAAGTTGCACATTATGTTCCTGAAAGACCCATGTACGAACAGGGCATGATCTTAATCCCTCACTTAGCAACTTTAGGTTGGGGTGTGGGCCCTGGTGGTGAAGTTATCAGCACCTATCCCTACTTTGTAGTTGGTGTCTTACACCTTATTTCTTCCGCTGTTTTAGGTTTGGGCGGTATTTATCACGCATTGCGTGGCCCAGAAAAACTTGAAGAATATTCCAATTTCTTTAGTCAAGACTGGAAAGATAAAAACCAAATGACTAATATCATTGGTTATCACCTCATTCTTCTTGGATTAGGTGCATTCCTATTGGTATTTAAGGCAATGTTCTTTGGTGGTGTATACGATACCTGGGCTCCAGGTGGTGGAGATGTTCGTTTAATTACCAACCCTACTCTTAACCCTGCAACCATCTTTGGCTATCTAACCGCTGCTCCTTTTGGTGGTGAAGGTTGGATTGTTGGTGTCGATAACATGGAAGACATCATTGGCGGTCATATTTGGATCGGGTTAATCTGTATTTCTGGTGGTATTTTCCATATTTTGACCAAGCCTTTTGGTTGGGCGCGTCGTGCTTTGATTTGGAATGGTGAGGCCTACCTTTCCTACAGTATCGGTGCTGTGTCCTTAATGTCGTTTATTGCTTCGTGTTACATTTGGTTCAATAACACTGCTTATCCCAGTGAATTTTATGGCCCTACCAACGCGGAAGCTTCTCAGGCACAAGCCTTTACTTTCCTAGCTCGTGACCAACAAATGGGTGCGAATATTGGTTCTTCTCAAGGTCCTACTGGTTTAGGTAAATATCTCATGCGTTCTCCTACTGGTGAAATTATTCTCGGTGGTGAAACTATGCGCTTTTGGGATTTCCGTGGTCCTTGGTTAGAGCCTATGCGTGGCCCTAACGGTATTGATCTCGACAAAATCCGCAATGACATTCAGCCTTGGCAATTACGTCGTGCTGCTGAGTATATGACTCATGCTCCTAATGCTTCTATTAACTCTGTAGGTGGTATTATCACTGAGTCCAACTCTTTCAACTTCGTAAACATTCGTCAATGGTTGGCTGCCTTCCAGTTCATTATGGCTTTCTTCTTCCTAGTGGGTCATTTATGGCACGCTGGTAGAGCTAGGGCTGCTGCTGGTGGTTTTGAAAAAGGTATTGACCGTGAAACAGAACCAACATTAGCTATGCCTGATCTAGACTAATTAACTATTAAACTTATTTTTTTAGTCTAAATTAAAATGTGATTATTAATTGAGCCTCTGCTAAATGTAGAGGCTTCTTTGTTTTTGAGTCTTGAATCTCCCAAATAGAATTTAGCAAGTAGATAAAAATTTCTGGTTAGCTAACTAACAAAGCTAATCTGAGATTGAAGCTTATAATATATACTGAATCGTTATTTCTGGAGATAATGGCTCGTCAACGTAAAAAATCAGATTTACCTACTAAAATTTGTCCAGTATGCGATCGCCCTTTTAGTTGGCGTAAAAAATGGTCAAATTGTTGGGATGATGTTAAATATTGCTCTGATCGTTGTCGTCGTCGCAAACAATCAGATAATTCTCTCAATAATTAAGCAAAATAAATTATGTCTGCTAGTCAAATACAGCCGAAGTTAATTATTCATGGTGGTGCAGGAGGGCATCTTAAAAGTGCCAAAGGGGAAAAGATAGTTCGTCAGGCACTACATAGTATTGTCGAAGATGTTTATACTCTCTTGAGTTCTGGGGTGAAGGCGACTGAGGCGGTAATTAGAGGCTGTCAACTACTAGAAGATCATCAGACGTTTAACGCCGGTACGGGATCTGTACTCCAGTCCGATGGACAGATACGGATGAGTGCTGCCTTGATGGATGGAGCAAAACAACGTTTTAGCGGTGTGATTAACGTTTCTAGGGTTAAACATCCGATTGAATTAGCACAGTTTTTGCAGGCGGAAGACGATCGCGTCCTGTCAGACTATGGTGCAGCAGAATTATTACGAGAGTTAAATATCCCTATTTACGATCCTTTAATCGATATTCGTCTGCAAGAATGGATACAGGAACGAAAAGGTAACTTTGACAAAGAAATGGCAGGAGTAGTAGCTGAACAAGCATTAATCCATGAACCTAGCAAAGGTACAATTGGCGTGGTTGCCCTAGACTGTAATGGTAAAATTGCTGCTGGTACTTCTACAGGTGGTAAAGGGTTAGAAAGAATAGGTCGGGTTAGTGATTCAGCAATGCCCGCAGGTAATTATGCTGCTGCTTCAGCTGGAGTAAGCTGCACAGGTATAGGTGAAGATATCATAGAAGAGTGTCTAGCTGCCAAGATTGTCATTCGTGTTACGGACGGGATGTCTTTGGTAGAGGCAATGACAAAATCTATGCAAGAATCTCGTAGTCGGAATCGCGACTTGGGAGCAATTGCGATCGCTGCTGATGGCACAATCTCCTGGGGCAAAACTAGTGAAGTTATCTTAGCTGCCTATCATGATGGTAAAACAATCGGTGATACTCTTAACTGGAATAATCAAGACTTAATCGGGTATCAATAATTAACATTCATGTGCTGAAACTGATGTCTAGAGAAAGTAAGCATCCTCCTAAAGCGGATATTCTAGCGATCGACGACACTCCAGAGAATTTAGCTTTATTGTCTCAAATGTTAACGGCAAAAGGCTACAAAGTTCGTAGTGTAACCAAAGGCTCTACTGCCATTAGAGGAGCGAAAGCAGTCCCTCCAGACTTAATTTTGCTGGATGTCAAAATGCCAGAAATGAATGGCTATGAAGTTTGTCAACAATTAAAAGCAGATGTTCGCACTCATGATATTCCTGTTATTTTTATTAGTGCTTTGGGGGATGTTTTTGATAAAGTTAAAGCGTTTCAAGTCGGTGGAGTAGATTATATTACTAAGCCGTTTCAAGTCGAGGAAGTTTTAGCTCGATTAGATACCCATTTAACTATTCGTAATCTCCAGATTAAGCTAGAAGCTCAAAATGCCCAATTACAACGGGAAATAGCGTCAAAAACCGCTGCTGAGGATAAATTTGCTAAAGTCTTCCGAGCTTGTCCTAATCCCATTGCGATCGCCACTTATCAAACAGGAAATTTACTAGAGGTCAATAAAAGTTTTCTACAGATGAGTGGTTATACCGCAGCCGAATTAATTGGTCATCAGATCGCTCAGATCTACTCGTCTTCCGCTTTGGCAGTATATAATCAAGCACTACAACAATTAGCGTCTCAAGGCTTTGTCCGCAACCTCGAATTAGAATTTCAGACCAAATCAGGTCAAATCAAAACGGTTTTGCTTTCCGTAGAATTAATTGAATTAGGAGGAGCAAAATGCACTCTCCAGATTATGAATGATATTACCGAACGTAAACGGCTGGAGAATGAATTTATTTCTTTAGTCAGTCATGAATTAAAAACCCCAATGACTTCTACTATTGGGGCGTTAGACTTATTAAATTCTGGTCAACTGGGGACATTAAGCGATCGCGGTCAACAAATCTTAAAGGTAGCAATTCGGAATACAGAGCGTTTGATTCGTTTGGTCAACAATATTTTAGATTTAGAACGGATGAAGTCGGGTAAGATTGCTATTGAGCCTGTACAGTGTGATCTACAAGCTCTGTTAATTCAGGCAATAGAAATCATGCAAGCAATGGCGGACAAAGCTCAGGTTCAGTTGCAATTAGAACCTTGTTCCGTCTTAATAAAATTAGATCCCGATCGCATTTTGCAAACCTTAACCAATTTACTCAGTAATGGTATTAAATTTACCGAGCCAGGGGGAACAGTTAAGTTAAAAGCTAGAATCAATGGCGATATCTGTTATCTTTCTGTGCAAGATACAGGTCGAGGTATCCCTGAAGATAAGTTACAGTCGATTTTTGAACGCTTTCAACAAGTAGATGCTTCCGATTCTCGCAGTAAAGGCGGAACAGGTTTAGGACTGGCTATCTGTCGTCATATTGTCGAACAACACAATGGCAAAATTTGGGTGGAAAGTGTTTTAGGAAAGGGAAGTACTTTTTATGTTAGTTTGCCTTTAACTACCAGAAAATAAATAACGATTTAATTAATAAATTTATACATATGCCAGATTTAGAAAAAATTGCTCATCAATTAGAAAGTTCTAATTCTAAGGATCGCTTATTAGCTCTAACATCTTTAAGAGAAGTAGCCCCAGAAGATGCTGTACCACTGATTAAAAAAGTTTTGAATGATGAAATACTACCTGTGCGTTCAATGGCTGTTTTTGCCTTGGGAGTCAAACCGACAGCAGAATGTTTTCCAATTTTAATTGAGTTATTAGAAAGTGATCCTGACTATGGTATTCGCGCTGATGCAGCAGGGGCATTGGGATATTTAAATGATATCCGTGCTTTTGAATATTTAGTCAGAGCGTTTTATGAAGATACCAATTGGCTAGTAAGATTTAGTGCTGCGGTTTCTTTAGGCAATTTACAGGATATTCGGGCAAAAGAAGTCTTAATGGAAGCCTTAGATAGTGAGGAAGTTATCTTACAACAAGCAGCGATCGCAGCCTTGGGAGAAATCAAAGCGGTTGAAGCCGTAGATAAAATTCTGAATTTTGCTGATTCTGAAGATTGGTTAATTCGCCAAAGACTTGCGGAAGCATTAGGTAAGCTAAATACAGACAAGAGTATTTCGGCTTTAAAATTTTTGGCTAAAGATCTTCATCCACAAGTAAAAGAAGCAGCTAGAATTTCTTTAGAAAGATTAGAAAAAAGTAACTAATTGAAAGGTGAATGAGGACTTAATTCAAAAAATCAGAGCAGATTTTGACAAGATTGCCTTATTAAATCAAGCAAGATGGGATCACAACAACCATTATCATTTTTTTCTACTTGATCAATTACCAAGCAAAGGTAAAACAATTCTAGAAATTGGTTGTGGGACAGGGGAATTTTCGCGTCTTCTGGCTCAACGCTTTGATAAAGTTATTGCTATAGACTTATCGCCAAATATGATTCAGGTTGCCAAACAGCATTCTCAACATTTTGACAATATTAATTTTCAGGTTGCTGATATTTTGCAATGGCAATTTCCTTTAGAAAAATTTGATGCGATCGCCTCTATAGCTACTCTTCATCATTTACCATTAGCACAATTACTTCCCAAATTAAAAGCTACTTTAAATCCTGGTGGTAAGCTGGTAATTTTAGATTTAGTAGAGTACGAATATCCAAAAGATATTTTGCTGGATATCATTTCTATACCTTCAAGCTGGGTTTTTAAAATATTTAAAAATAAAAAGATTAAACCTACTAGTGAAGAAATCCAAGCCTGGAACGAGCATGGTTTAACGGATAATTACAGCGGTTTTCAGTCTTATAAAGGACAGTAGCAACAGTGAGAAAACCAGTTT
>CAYMWC010000321.1:0-5640 GCA_964393695.1 uncultured Pleurocapsa sp. | reverse complement strand
GGGAAACACCAACCACCACTGAAGAGACTCCTATCAGCGAGGGGGAAACACCAACCACCACTGAAGAGACTCCTACTGATACCACCACTACAACAGGAGAAGCTTCTGCTAGCGAAGGTCAGACTACTAATAACAACAATACGTCAGAACCTACATCTACAGAAGATTCACAGCCAACAACATCAGAAACTGCTGAAAAAACACCAAGCAATACCAATAATCAATCAACCAGTAGTGACGATTCCGAAACTGAGTCAGAAGTAGCCCAAGAAGAAACACCCAAAAAAACAGACTCGCAATCATCAACAACTGAAGAGAACGAAGAAGAAGCAACTGCAACAACTGAAGAGAGCGAAGAAGAAGCAACTGCTCGAGCTAGTAAGTTAACTGAAGACAGAGAGAAAAAAGCAACAGCAGAAGCTGAGGAAGAAGAGCAAGAAACAGCCAAAAAAGAAAATTCCCAGTCAGATTTAGAGCAAGAAGTAGATAGAATCGCTTATGAAGCACAGGTTCAAGAAGCTCCTACTGATTTGGCAATTCAAATGCAAGAAGAATTACAACTATCTGAGCTAATGGATTCTTCTGGAATGCAATTATATGGCACAGTACCTTCAGTCAAAGATATTTCTCAAAGATTAGCAGAACTTTCAGAGCAAACAGGTAAAAAACCAGCGTTTATTAATATTTCTCTGCAAGAGAATCAACTAGAGTCATTTGTAGTTCTGCCTAGCAACGCTAAATCTGCTGCTAGTAAAAATGCTGTTGTTGCTTCGACTAGTCTTAATGGTAGACATCCATCTCAACCTCAAAGTTTAACCTTGCGAAAAACTGTAAAAGATGTATCTCGCCAAGAGTTAATGGCTACTGCTACTGAATTTCGGGAAGAAGTTAGTGATGTCAGTAAGCTGAATCAAGCTAACTATATGCAATCATCCCAAAAACTCTATCAAGCTATAATTAAACCCATTGAAGCTGAACTAGAAGCAAATAACATTGATATTTTGATATTTTCAATGGATTCTGGGTTGCGTTTATTACCCCTAGCAGCACTTAATGATGGTCAACAATTTTTAATTGAAAAATATGCAGTAGCATTAGTACCAAGCTTTGGTTTAACTGATACTCGTTATGTCAATTTAAATAACAGTTCCATTTTGGCGATGGGAGCATCAGAATTTGCTGAACAGGAAGCTTTGCCTACTATGCCAGTTGAATTGGAAACAATTGTCAGTAAGCCACGTCAGGGAGAAGTGTTTATTAATGAGCAGTTTACTATTTCCAATTTTAAAACTCAAAATAGTCGTCAAACTCCTTTCCCAATTATTCATCTAGGAACTCATGCACAGTTTAAAACAGGTGATGTAGATGATTCTTATATCCAGTTTTACGATGATAAGTTAAGAATTTCTCAGTTACAACAACTGTCCGATGACCTTGGTTGGAATAGCGATCGCACTCCTGTTGAATTGTTGGTTTTAAGTGCTTGTGAAACTGCCATCGGTGATCAAAAAGCTGAACTTGGTTTTGCGGGATTAGCTGTACAAGCAGGTGTTAAATCTGTTTTAGCCAGTCTTTGGTATGTCAGTGACTTGGGAACATTGGGTTTGATGGGTGAATTTTATGATCAATTAGACGGTAGTCTGATCAAAGCGGAAGCATTACGCCAAACTCAATTAAACATGTTGCACGGGAATGTTAAAGTTGACAATCAACAAGTGAAGTTATCCAATGGTAAAAGTTTAGCTTTACCTAAAGATTTTCCTAGTGGCACATTGTCTCTAGCTCATCCTTACTTTTGGTCTTCTTTTACTTTGATTGGCAATTGGAGTTAAGGCAATTAATTACTGATTACTGATAGGCGATCGCTTTAAATCCAAGGCGATCGCTTTTTAGTGTTTAAAATAGGAAAACCAGAATTAAGCGGTTGGGGTATCCTACCTAACTCTCTGGATTGGTTATCGCTACAATTACATTAAATCCTAGGAAATGCTACTTCAATTTGGCACTAACTGTAAATCCAGCCTGATTAAGCCAGATAAATCCTACATCTAGTTAAATTAACTTCATATATATTTTTTCAAACTAAATCAGTAATCCAGTTACTACATTCAAGTTTTTATTACCTAAATTAAGAGAAAAAGAGAGAAAGAGAGATGCAACCGAACAATCCCCAAAAATTTACCGAAAAAGCTTGGCAGGCGATCGCTCGCGTCCAAGATATTGCTAAACAAAATCAACAACAACAGGTAGAAACAGAACATCTTTTTAAAGCTTTAATTGAAGAGGAAGGATTAGCCAGCAGTATCTTTAATAAAGCTGATGTGAGTGTTCAACTACTGAGGAATAGAGCCGATCAGTTTATTAATAGTCAGCCCAAGGTAAGTAATTCCAGTGGTGGTGTTTTTTTGGGACGTAGCTTAGACAGTCTTTTAGATCGAGCCGAAAAATATCGCCTGGAATTTAACGATGACTACATTTCTATTGAGCATTTAGTGTTAGGCTTGGCTCAAGATGATCGTTTTGGGCGTAAGTTACTACAAGAAGTCGGTTTAACTGAAACAAAACTGAAGGAAATTATTAAACAGGTGCGCGGAAAGCAAAAAGTGACAGATCAAAACCCTGAAGGTAAGTATGAAGCTTTAGAGAAGTACGGACGTGAATTAACCCAATTGGCGAGGGAAGGTAAACTTGACCCTGTAATTGGTCGTGATGAAGAAATTCGGCGTACTATTCAAATACTATCCCGTCGGACTAAAAATAATCCTGTCTTAATTGGTGAACCTGGGGTAGGTAAAACAGCAATTGTGGAAGGCTTGGCACAACGGATTATTAACCGTGATGTTCCTGAATCATTGCGCGATCGCAACGTAGTTGCCCTGGATATGGGTGCATTAATTGCAGGGGCAAAATTTCGCGGAGAGTTTGAAGAGCGTCTAAAAGCTGTACTTAAAGAAGTTACAGAATCTAAAGGTAATGTAATTCTGTTTATCGATGAAATTCATACCGTCGTTGGTGCTGGTGCTGCCCAAGGTTCAATGGATGCAGGCAACCTACTCAAGCCGATGTTAGCGAGGGGAGAGTTAAGGTGTATTGGCGCGACTACCTTAGATGAATATCGTAAATATATTGAAAAAGACGCTGCTTTAGAAAGACGTTTCCAGTCTGTCTTAGTAGATGAGCCTAATGTCGTGGATACCATCTCGATTTTACGGGGGTTAAAAGAACGTTACGAAGCGCATCATGGGGTAAGTATTACTGATACTGCTTTAGTGGCTGCTGCTACCCTATCTAATCGTTATATCAGCGATCGCTTTTTACCTGACAAGGCGATCGACCTGGTGGACGAGGCTGCTGCCAAACTAAAAATGGAAATTACTTCTAAACCTGAAGAATTGGACGAAGTAGATCGTAAAATTCTCCAGTTGGAAATGGAAAAACTCTCTTTGAAAAAAGAAGATGATCCCGTCTCCAAAGAAAGACTACAGAAACTAGAAAAAGAATTAGCCGATCTTAAGGAAGATCAATCGGAAATTAACGCTCAATGGCAGTCGGAAAAAGAAGTAATTGACCAAATTCGTACTCTTAAAGACGATATTAATACTGTTAATCTGGAAATTGAGCAAGCAGAGCGTGCTTATGACCTTAATAGGGCTGCGGAATTGCGCTTTGGTAAACTAGCCCAACTCCAAAAAGAACTAGTTGAAATTGAACAAAAACTAGCTGAAAAACAAACTACTGGAAAATCACTCCTGCGAGAAGAAGTTCTCGAATCTGATATTGCCGAAATTATCGCTAAATGGACAGGAATTCCCCTCAGAAAATTGATTGAGTCGGAAAAAACCAAATTACTCCATTTAGAAGCAGAATTACATGAACGAGTGATTGGACAGGAAGAAGCGGTTACAGCAGCCGCCGATGCAATTCAACGCTCCCGCGCTGGCTTATCCGATCCACAACGACCAACTGCTAGTTTTATTTTCTTAGGTCCTACTGGAGTCGGTAAAACTGAACTAGCTAAGGCATTAGCCCACAGTCTGTTTGATACGGAAGAAGCTTTAGTTCGCATTGATATGTCGGAATATATGGAAAAACATTCCGTATCCCGTTTAGTCGGTGCGCCTCCAGGGTATGTGGGTTATGACGAAGGTGGACAGTTAACCGAAGCCATTCGTCGTCGTCCTTATTCCGTGATTTTATTTGACGAAATCGAAAAGGCTCACCCCGATGTCTTTAACATCATGCTGCAAATCCTCGATGATGGCAGACTAACCGATTCTCAAGGTCGTACTGTCAACTTTACCAATACCATCATTATCATGACCAGTAATATTGGTTCGCAGTATATTTTGGATGTCTCGGGAGATGATAGCCAATACGAAGAAATGCGATCGCGAGTCATGAATGCCATGCGGGATAACTTCCGTCCTGAATTTCTCAACCGTATTGACGAGATTATTATCTTCCATGCCTTAACCAAAGCGCAGTTACGCAATATTGTTCAGCTACAGGTTAAAGGTCTAGAAAAACGTCTGGCAGACCAAAAACTCGCCTTAAAAATCTCTGATGTTGGTTTAGATTATCTAGCTGACTTGGGCTTTGATCCCGTATACGGCGCACGACCACTCAAACGTGCTATTTCTCGGTATTTAGAAACTGCGATCGCCAAAGCAATTCTGCGAGGTGAATATCAAAGCGGTGATACGATTTTTGTCGATGTGGAAGACGAAAGATTAACTTTCAAACGCCTTTCGGTAGAAATGTTAACTAATTAAGCAAAATAGCTGATTAATCAGCGACAATTCTGGCGCTGTCCGAATATCATAGCTAAACCGCGTCTGGTTTGAAAGCTAGGGATTAGGGATTAGGGACTAGTAACTAGTTCCTAAATTATTAGGATTATTGACAATCTCCAAGAATAATATGTTAATATAATCTAGCTATTTTGGGTCATTAGCTCAATCGGATAGAGCACCGCCCTTCTAAGGCGTAGGTTTCAGGTTCGAGTCCTGAATGGCCTGTATTAAATAACTTCTTTAATTAGCGAAATTACCCAAGCTAAAACAATCGCAACTAATACAGAGATTTCGAGAATTGTAAGCCCAGAAGAAGGTGATAGCCATTGCCTCACGGTTGTCATACTAAAATTTGATTTCCAATTAACCAGATGTTCGCGCCACAAGGCTGGACTATCTTGACTGCGATATCGCCAATGAAGCATTGATAATATTAAAGGAATACCGCCAACTTTAAGATTCATTAGTAAATGAAGTGCAGTGCAAGCTACTAAGATTAACCAAGCAATTAAATGAGCATAGTACCAAGCATGATTAAGTTCTCCTTGAGGTAGCCACTTAGAGTCCATCATCTTGCCAGAAAAAACCGCAAAAGTAATTGCTAAAATACTGCCAGTGTTAACCAAGCGATGGAGGGTATACCACCAAATAGGTTTTCCCAATTGAGTTAATTGAGATAAAGAATTAGACTGAATTAAGCGACGTTGACCTCGATTAAAAGCATAGACGACAAATACAGGCAGAATTAATAATGTCCATAATCCAAATGTCCCATGAATCCCTTCAATTTCTGTAAATTCAGGTAAAGGAATTCTGCCCCAACGTCCATCATAAACATCATAAGTCC
>CAYMWC010000320.1:0-5656 GCA_964393695.1 uncultured Pleurocapsa sp. | reverse complement strand
CCCCCCGAAGCGCGGGGCTTGCCCTCGTATGGGGGTAAACCTTCTGCCCCCTGCCTCCTGCCTTTTCTCAACCAGTAAATTAAATGCGTGACAGCTTACCAGTGAACAAAGAGCAGGGGAGTCAATCAACAGTAATCAGCAATCACTAATCAATGAAGTCAATCACTAATCAATGAAGTTTAGTGATTTTGAGAAGTAATAAGAATTAATAATTTTGAATTAAAGCGAAGCAAGTTGACATATTCTCGTCGTATTCTCTAGAGAATAAGAAAAAAGATAGATTTTGTCTTTACTCGACGATAATGAGTGACTCATTCTCACAGGCAAATATCGTAAACAATCAGATTATTGAGCGTTTTATTGCCAAAAGCCAAGAATCGATTAAAATAGAGCGATCGCATCTAGTTGCCCAAGAAATTTTAAAATGGACTAAGGGAAATTCTCTGTTAACGCAAAGCCTCTGTCAACTAATCCTTGAACGCCAGGATCAAGTGATAGAAGGGCAAGAACGTACCTATGTAGAACGTATTGTCCGCTCTTTCGTCAAATATTGGGAAAATGAAAAAGACAAGGATTATTATAGACATTTTCAAACAATTAAAGCTGGTATTTTGCAAAATCAGCAAGTAACCAGTGTTTTACTAAGATTACATGAGATTTTATTACAGAGAGAAGTAATTGCTACCGAAAGTTTAGAAGATACAATTCTGTTAAATTCAGGGCTAGTAATTCCTCAGAAAGATAAATTAAAAATTGCCAATCCTATTTACGCAGCGATTTTTAATAGTGAATGGATCAAACAACAACTAAGTCAAATTAGTGACAAGCTGGTGGTCACACCAGCAGGGTCAACAAAAGTTAAGGTTGAGGATCATGTTGAGCAACCAAAGAAGATACCAAGCAAAGTTTGGGCAATTATTGCCTTAATCGGCTTAGGTATTTTAGGGGGAATTGTTAGCTTTTTGTCTCCTTTATCTTCTTCCTCGGCAGCCAAACAATGTCGTCTTACACCTACAGATTTAAATTTAGCAGCACAAGTTTTAGTAGCTTGCGATCGCGTTATCAGTCGTCAACCAGACAATACCGAAGCCTTAATTAATCGTGGCAAAATATCTTTAGTTTTATGGAATGCTAGTCAAAATCAAGCACGAATTAACAGTGCAATTAATGATTTTACCCAAGCAAGAGAACTAGAGCCTAATAATCCTCGGGCAGCATTTTATCAAAGCTATCTTCAAGAGTTTCAAGAGCTTGTAGTTCAACAAAAACCCAATTGTGCTTCTACTAGCGATCGTTATCAAGACGCGCTGCAACTTTATCAACCTTTTGACAAGCTTTCTAAGGCAGACATTCCCCTTGTCCTGGAATTAGGTTATTTTTCAGTTAATCGCGAACAAAATTACCAGGCAGCAATTAAGATCTTTGATGCAATAATTAAGTTTGATCCTAATTTATATCAAGCGTGGGCAGGTAAAGCGACGGCTCAATTTCTCTCCAAAGATTATTTTAGTGCCAAAGAATCTCTCAATCAAGCTTTAGCTCTTAATCCTGATTCCTATAAGCTTAAATACAATCTAGGCTCTTTGTGGGCAAAACTAGGCAATTACAAGAAAGCCAGTCAACTTTATCAACAAGTAACTAAAATAGAGCCAGATTTGGCTTTAGCTTGGCGAGACTTGGGATTGACACTATATTTACAAAATCGCTATCAAGAAGCAGCACTAGCATTTACCCAAATTGTCTATCGCTCTAATTCTCAATCATTTTATCTTGGCGATCGCGATCGGGAATTGATAACTGATTACTATGAGCGAGCGGAAGATTGTTTACATGAAAAAGTAGAAGGCAGACATATCTCCTGTTCTTACGAAGATCGAATCCCAATGGAAGTCAACCTTAATCATCAAGGAGTATTTCACAACATCATTGTCCACGGGACAATAAATGAGCCGTTTTTTGAAGTCGAACATCATCAATTTTTCCAATGTTTTCGTCGAGATTCTGAAGTTATAGACGTTAACTAAGCGAGGGGAAGTAATAAGTAGTGATTAATATAGATCTGGCTTTAAAATATAGATATTTTAATGTCTCGAATACTCAATTTCGATTTTAAAGTTTGGATTTTAGCAACAGGTAGACTCTTATCGGAAATTGGGACTGGTTTTACATTGTTTTATGCCCCAATTTTTTTTGTGAATCAGGTAGGATTGTCTTCGACTCTAGTCGGCGTAGCTTTAGGGAGTGGCTCGGTTTCGGGAGTTGCAGGTAGATTTTTAGGGGGACAATTATCTGATTCTCCTAACTGGGGAAGAAGAAAAACTTTATTAGCTTCAGCAGCAATTTCCGTCTTGGCAGATGTGGTTTTATCCCTAACCAGCAATTTTCCGACTTTGATTTTGGGTAATTTGCTGATGGGTTTTGGGATCGGAATGTATTGGCCCGCTACAGAAGCAGCAATTATTGATCTAACTACTCCCGATCAACGTAATGAAGCTTTTGCTGTCACTCGCTTAGCAGATAGTTTGGGTTTGAGTTTGGGGGTAGTATTAGGTGGGGTATTAATTGCTAATTCTGCTAACTATCGAGCATTATTTGTCATTGATGGAATTTCCTTTGCGGTTTTCTTTGGAGTGATTTATTTTGCAATCGCCGAAACGTATCAATTTCAGTCACAATTATCAACCCCTAATTATACTAACGGTTGGTCTTTGGCATTACGCGATCGCGCTTTAATGGTCTATGTGGCAGTTAATGTCTTGTTTACTATTTATCTTTCTCAGGTACAAAGTACTATGCCTTTATATCTGAAAAATTTTGTGCAAGTGGATACAGGCACAGGCTTTTCGGAAAAGATTATTAGCGGTTTATTTACTTGGCATATTGTTTTTGCTGCGATCTGTCAGCTACCTCTTGCCTGGTTTTTAAATCGCTATAGTCGGATTACAGGATTACGTTTTTCTTTGGTCTTTTGGGGGATTGCTTTTATTTTTGCTTGGTTAACAGGCACAATGTCTAATAATACTTTTGTCTGGGCAGTTTTAACCTTGGGTATTATGTCCTTGGGAATGGTGACTTATACTCCTATTGCTTCTGGTTTGGTAGCAGATTTAGCTCCAGAATCTCTCCGTGGGGTATACTTTTCGATTAATTCTCAGGTTGGGCAATTGGTTATTTTGTCGGGCCACCTTTGGGGGGTTGGGCATTGGATCATCCTCAATTTACTAATTATTTCTGGCTTTTGTGTGCTATTTCTGTGTTATTTGGGATGGTGATTTTGGAATATTTGAAACAGTTGATCATCAATAAGTAGGGGCGCAAGGTGAGACAGTTGCGGTGGGCGGTTTCACCGACATAAGCAAACTGTCGAACCCGAAGGGCTTGCGCTCCAGAAGAGGTTAGAAGGCAGGATTTTATAAAGTTTATTTTTTTAAGCTAAAATTACTCAATCAGTGAATACTAGAGAAAATACTTATGTCTTGTAATAGTTGGCAATCGAAGATTTACCACGATACTGTATGTAAATACAATCCAAGCTATATTGGCTTTTTGTAAAGTATGAAGGCAATAATACCACAGTTGTTTTTAATTGTTCAGTATATTCCTCATGGTCATTATTATTTATGGCAAACACCTTTAGTTTGGCTGCACGTTTTAGCTGATGCTTTGATTGCGATCGCGTACTATTCGATTCCGATAATTTTAATTTATTTTGTACGTAAAGTCGAAAGTTTACCTTTCAAAAATATTTTTCTTCTTTTTAGTGCTTTTATTATTGCTTGTGGTACAACCCATGTATTGGCTATTTGGACTTTGTGGTATCCCAATTATTGGCTCTCAGGGATTATTAAAGCAATTACTGCCTTGATTTCTCTTTATACGGCGTTTTCTTTAATTCCTTTAATTCCGAAAATTTTAAATTTATCTTCTCCCGAACAATTAAGTAACTTAAATAAGCAACTACTCAAGAAAATTGCTGAAAAAGAAGCCGTTGAAAGCAAAATTCAGCAACTAAATCAGAACTTAGAATTACTGGTAGACGAAAAGACGACTGCCTTAGTTAAAGCTAATTTAGAATTACAAGCCAGTACAAATTTTTGCCAAAAAATAGCAGATTCAACTCCTAATATTATATATATATATGATTTAAAAGAAAAACGTAATATTTACTGTAATCAGTATATCAATGAATTATTAGGTTATAGTATTTCGGAATTACAAAAATTTCAAATAAATTTATTAGATACATTAATTCATCCAGAAGATATAGAAAGATTAAAATGCCATTTTCAAAATTGCTTACAACTCGAAAATGATCAATATCTAGAAATAGAATATCGGATGAAAAACAGTAATGGTAACTGGCATTGGTTACAGGACAAAAATATAGTTTTTGCCAGAAATGTAGATGCCAAACCCCAGCAAATTTTAGGGATAGCTCAAGATATTACAAAGAACAAAGAAATTCAATCTCAAGCTGCCAAACTCAATCAAAAACTAGAAGAAAAAATTTTAGTACTAGAACAAACTAATCAAGCCAGAATCCAATTAGCTGAACTAAATGAATATATCCAGGCTTGTACAACTATAGAAGAAGCCAAGGAAATATTATCAAATTTATTACCACCTTTATTTCCCCATTCTCATGGTGCAGTATATCTCGTAAATAATAACAAAAACCTCTTAGATGCGATCGCTGCCTGGGGAATACCCAATAGTGATAGTAGTTTTGAAACCAAGGAATGTTGGGCATTACGACGAGGTAATATTCATCTAACTCACCCAACCAAAGCAGGATTGTATTGCAGTCACATCGGTTTAGAAACCAAATTAACTCCAACTCTCTGTTTACCAATGATTGCTAAAGGCGAAACTTTAGGAATGTTATATTTGCGTTTTGATAATTCTCAAACAATTAATCAAACAATTCAAGAGTTAGCAGAAACAGTTGGTCAAAATATTGCCATGTCTTTTGCTAATTTGAAACTTCAGGAAAAACTAAGATATCAAAGTCTCCGAGATCCTCTAACAGGCTTATTCAATCGTCGCTATTTACAAGAATCATTAGCTAAAGAACTTGTTCGCGCCCAAAGGAAACATACCCAACAATTTGTTAGTGTAATCATGCTGGATATTGACCATTTTAAACGTTTTAATGATGTCTATGGTCACAGTGCTGGAGATATGGTGCTTCGAGAAGTAGGGGCTTATCTTCAGTCTCAAATTCGTCAGTATGATATCGCTTGTCGCTATGGCGGGGAAGAATTGGTGATTGTTATGCCCGACACTTGCTTGGAAACTACAATCATTCGCGCGGAAGATATTCGGATAGGGATTAAAAAACTCCAACTAGAACACGAAGGTCAAAAGCTAGAGTCGATTAGCGTTTCTATTGGAGTTAGTTGTTTTCCTGACAATAGTGTTGATTTCGATGGTTTAATTCGCGCTGCCGATAAAGCTTTATATCAAGCTAAAGAGCAAGGTCGAGACTGTGTTCAAAGTGTTAGTGCATTTTCAGAGATATAATTTTATTTTAAAGTCTTGAGATTAGAAGCATCATGATGGCTGCTTTCGGAGTTTAAGTTATGCTTTGAATAATTAGTTACGTTATAGTCGATGGGTTCATTTCTGATACCTCACCTCTACTTCAAAACCAGAC
>CAYMWC010000319.1:0-5740 GCA_964393695.1 uncultured Pleurocapsa sp. | reverse complement strand
ATCTGACATTTTTTATTATTATATATGTGTAATTAATTTTGTGTGCCTACTTAACGAAATCTTCACTATTATCTGTAAGGGTTAAATACAATACTTGTTGTTAGCGATGCGCTTCGTACTGACGAAGCTGATCGCCAAATTGGAATATTATTGTAAGATATTTCAGTTTGGATTCTAATGCATATTTCTTATGGCTAAATCATACTTCTGTAGAAAGTTAGTATGATCTCAAATTTTGTAAAGTTACTTGACTCATGAAACCTGAAATATCTGTCATCGTACCTACCTATAATAGTGAAAACTATATTGCTAAAGCTTTAGAATCGGTTTTTAATCAAACCTATAACAATTTAGAAATAATTTTGATTGATGATGCTTCTAGCGATTCCACAGTCAAGATTGCTACTAGTTTTAATGATAAACGTCTTAAAATAATTAAAAATCAGCAAAATCGAGGAGTAAGTTATAGTCGTAACCGTGGTATTCAGCAAGCCCAAGGAAATTGGATCGCCTTATTAGATTCTGATGATTGGTATGCACCTGAGCGATTAGAAAAACTATTATTGATCGCCCAGCAACGTCGTGCAGATTTAATTGCAGATGATTTATGGTTAGTTAATGATGTTCTTCGCGCTGGCGTAGCCAATAGTCAATCACTGCCTTGGAGTACTTTACTGACAGAAAACGAAGAAACAATATCCTCAGTCAAATTAATTAATGCTGTTGAATTTGTACACAGCGATCGCCCATCTCCCCTTAATACCAAACGTAACTGGAGTTTGGGTTACACTAAACCTCTAATTAGACGTGAATTTTTACGACAAAACAACATTCAATATGATGAAACTGTCAAAGTAGGGGAAGATTTTATTCTCTACTTAGAATGTTTAAGACAACAGGCACGTTTTTATCTAGTCCCTCAAGCTTATTATTATTATCAAACTCGTACTGTTTCTCTTTCTACTAGAAAGCCTACAGATTACTTATCTCATTCTTGTGAAATTACTCAAGTTTTTATTAATCAAGAACTCAAAACTCAGACAAACCCCAAACTAATTGAAGTTCTAGCTCACAATTTAATTGTTTTTAAGAAAAGACTTGCTTACTATCGCCTTGTGGAGCATATTAAAAATAAAAGATTACTAAAAATCTATCAACAAATCATTATTCATCCTTATGTTTTAAGATATTTAGCTAATAAATTCACTAATGTTTTTAAACATAAATTACTACAATTATCGTCATTTAAATAAAATAGGATTGCTATAGCAAATAAAAGCAATTAGAAAATACTTTTATCAATGGATAATTGTCAATTATCCATTATTAATTATCAATTATTGAATTTGGTTAATTACTATCAAAATTAAATCTGTTATAAAAGAGAAAATTATTCTAAATCATATAAACTAAAATGAGATATCGTAGATGCCAACCTGATAAGCGAATTTATCGTAATTTAGCTTTGGGAATTATTGCTTTTTTACTCGTAGCAACAGTTTTACCTATTATTGGTAATTCGGGAATTACTTAAGGTTTTCTGAACAAGTAAAGTAGGGTGGACAATGCTCAAGTTTAAGTTGATACCATGTTTCACAAAACTTTTGCCCACCTTACCAGGTATAATTAAACACTGCTTAGATAAACATTTAAATCTTCAATTAGCTGGGTAAGTTCGGCTTCACTAGTTAAACGAATGCGATCATCTCTCAGGGTGATCAAAATCTTGGCAGCAAAAGGACTGGGATAAATATTAGGATTACAGTAAATTTCGAGGAATACTTCACCTGTATAACGATATTCCATAGGTTTTTGAGGAACTGGGCGATTACCACCGCCAGAAGTCATACTAGCAGAAGTTTTCAGACTTTGCATTAAAGTAGATATTTCTGCCTGTAGTTGTTTAGCTGCTTCGGGAGAAAAGTTAAAGGTGACTGAGCCTTGAACCAAATTGAGAGTTAATTGGGTCATGTTTGAGAATTTAATTTAAATTAACAACTGTGATTTAATGCAAAAAGCTTTTATTAAATCCTAAGTTTAAATCTACCAAATAGAGTTGATTTGCTGCTTTTTTTCTCAGAAAATATTGCAATAAGTTACGTTTTTTCTAATAACTCAATATAGCAATAAGCACTCTTCTATTCAAGAGTGTGACTATTTTTCAGATTATGATTATAAAACAAGCATCTGGTTAATTTTTCTTTTTTAATAATGCAAGACAATCGCTCTCAAGTTCGCCGAGTTCTTTGGTTAACTTTGCTATTAAATTTGTTTGTTATGGCACTAAAGTTTGCTTTAGGTATAGCCACTGGTTCTTTGAGTTTACAAGCAGATGCCTTGCATAGTGTTACCGATAGTGTTAATAATATTCTGGGTTTAATTACCAATCGCTTTTCTTCTCCCAATCCCGATCGCGAACATCCTTATGGACATCAAAAATTTGAGGCAGTAGGAGCATTAGGAATTGCTGCTTTTCTTGGTATTGCTTGTTTTGAAATTCTACGAGGAGCAGTAGAAAAAATCTTTTTCTCCACAGAAAATATAGCAATTAAAGTATCTTCGGCGGAATTATGGTTACTTTTGGTTGTCTTGGGGATTAATATTTTTGTAGCTTTTTATGAACGTCATGTAGGTAGGAAAGTTAAGAGTCCGATCTTGATTGCTGATGCTAAACATACTATGAGTGATATTTGGGTGACAATTATCGTCATTGCTGGTTTGGTAGCAGTCTGGCAAGCAGAAAACCTTAATATTCCTCAACTACAATGGCTCGATGTTATATTAGCTTTTCCCGTTGCTTTGCTAGTGTTTTATAGTGGTTGGGAAGTAATCAGCGAAAATTTACCCTGGCTAGTAGATCAAATGGCGATCGCTC
Source organism: uncultured Pleurocapsa sp. (assembly GCA_964393695.1). Classification (GTDB taxonomy): domain Bacteria; phylum Cyanobacteriota; class Cyanobacteriia; order Cyanobacteriales; family Xenococcaceae; genus Waterburya. Next base: position 2,865 of record CAYMWC010000319.1, on the reverse strand, counting down.
CTGAAACTATTCATGATGTGGTGATGGAAGTTCCAGGGGTAATTAACTGTCATGATATTGCTTCTCGCGGAATGTTAGGGAGACAAGTTTTTATTGAGATGCATTTAATTGTCGATACTGATGATATTTTTGTTGCCCATGAAATTACCGAACAAATTGAAATTCACTTAGAAAAAAACTTTGGTACAGTAAGAGTTCTAATTCACGTTGAACCACCAGAATATGAACGTGATGATATTAGTTTTGGTAGTACTGAGCCGATAAAATGATTACTGATTACTGATTACTGATTAATTAAAGAAGCAAAAACACAGAAAATATCATAATTCATTCATAATTACTATAGCGATCGCTTAAAGATAAATATAGACAAATATTTAGTATTACTAGTTGTATTGGTTGTAATTTTTCTTTATCTTTGTCAAGATGGTTATATAGATAAAAAACCCAAATAAATTATAGATACATCTAAGATGAGGGAAGTGTTATTGCTGTAATACTTCCTTCTTCCTTCTTTCTACCAACTAGTAACTACTATCACAGATCAACCTACGGAAAATAATTGCAATGACTATAGCTGTTCACAAATGAAATAGAATTGCTAGATAATGAATCATGACCAACAGCCAGAAATTTTAACTCTAACCTCAGGTGAACCTATGCCTGATGCCGAAGTAATTATTTATCGCCATTTTTTTAAGCAATCAGAAAGCGATCAATTTTTTCAGAATTTATTAAACAGTTTAAATTGGCGACAAGAAAAAATAAAATTTTTTGGTAAAGAATTCAATGTACCCAGATTAACTGCTTGGTATGGAGATGAAGGCAAATCTTATAAATATTCAGGTATTAAAATGAATCCTAATCCTTGGACACCAGGTTTAATTGTCATCAAGGAAAAAGTTGAAACAGTTTTAAAGTTTAACTTTAACAGCGTTTTAGTTAATTTATATCGTCAGGGCAAAGATTGTATGGCTTGGCATAGTGACGATGAGCCAGAATTAGGACAGAACCCAACTATCGCTTCACTCAGTTTTGGGGCAACAAGACGCTTTCAATTCAGACATAAATACGATAAAACTCTAGATACTCTAGAAGTTGCTTTGACTCACGGAAGTTTACTGTTAATGAGAGGAAAAACACAGCATTTTTGGAAACATCAAGTACCCAAAACTTCTAAAATATTAACCCCAAGAATTAATTTAACATTCAGAGTAATTAAGTAAAGGAGTAATTAGAGTTTGCTAAAAAAGTTAATTAACTAGTAATAAGTAATAAGTAATAAGTAAATTGAATGAGTAATGGGAAAATTATACTCTAGCAATGTGTAAATAATTATGCTTTGGTAGTTACATAGATGAATCATTTATTCTGAACAAAAAACCTATGATTAGTTACCTTAGAGGTAAAAAAATAGAAATTACAAAAAATACTCAAAATCGTCTTTTCTTGATTTTTGAGGTTAATGACATTGGTTATGAAGTTCAGATTACTTCTCGTTTAGCTCGTCAGTTGGATACGGAAACAGAAGAATTAATTCAAATTTTTACTCACCTGCAAGTACAAGAAGACAAACAAATTCTGTATGGCTTTGCTTCGGCAGCAGAAAGAGACTTATTCCGTCAGTTAATTGCAGTCAGTGGGATTGGAACACAGTTAGCGATCGCCCTAATTGATACGCTTGGTATTTCGGAATTAGTGAGTGCAATTGTTACTAGTAATATTCCAACTCTAACCAAAACTCCTGGTGTGGGTAAAAAAACTGCGGAAAGAATTGCTCTGGAATTAAAAACTAAACTTGCTCAATGGCGTGAAATATCGGGAGTTGAGGTACAGCAGCCTCAAGCGGTGTTTGCTCCTAAACCTGAAATTAGGGCAGATTTAGAGATGACTTTATTGGCATTAGGCTATACCAATGAGGAAATTGAACAAGTTTTAACTGCTCTAAGTCAAGATAATCAATTACTCAAAAATCCTAACGTTGAAGAATGGATTAGAAGTGCTATCTCTTGGTTAAGTGGAGAATAGATTAATTCTTTTATAATAAACTTGTACTCTTTATACTCTTCAATTAAATTTATGACCGATTTGGAAAAGTTAATAGAATCAAACGCTAAGGCTATAGAAGCTTTGACTTCAGATATTGCGGAAATGAAACGCGATCGCGACACCATGTATCAACTGATGCAAGATTTAACTCAAAATCAGAGTCGGATTTATAACGTCATGTACAATCTTGATAACCGTCAAAATCAACTAACTAATCAGCAGCAACAGTTAATTGAGATTCAGAAAGAGATTCACAAACAGTCATCAAAGCAGCAAGATCAATTAGTAGAGATACTAAAAAAATTGTCTGAAAAATAGTATACAACGGACATTTCGCAGGTAGGTCAGCAGATTAAATAATATTTTAGCTGTCAATAAATTTAATTAACCTAGATCGGAAGCCATCGCATTGTTGACGCGCTAGTTTATTCAATAGTAACTCAGGAGAAATAGGCGGATTTTGAAGAGCGCTCGATTGTTGACAAATCAGTTGATATAATCTTTTGTCTCCCCATTGATCGCATAAGAGTTCTAAAAATTGATCGGGGTGAATTGCTTCAAAATCGTATTTGACTAGGGAAGTACTAGGAAAATCTTTGAGATTGAAAGTCACAATATAACTAGCATTGCTAGCGATCGCAGTTGCCGTAACGTGGCGATCAGACGTGGCGTTTGTCATCGATTCAGTCAGGTTTGGTGGAGCTTCTACAAAACAATCGGGAAAAGTATTTAGAATTTGTTGCTGGTAATATTGCTCTCGTTCAGGTTTGAGTCTACCCTTGATAACCATGTTGCGAGTGGCATCTTCAAGTATTT
>CAYMWC010000318.1:0-5769 GCA_964393695.1 uncultured Pleurocapsa sp. | reverse complement strand
TCTATATTTTTAACAGAGAACTAAATTCCTATTTTTTCCAAAATGAGAATTGCTGACGGTTACCATCTTCAGGAACTAGTTGAGCAAAAAAGTTTTCTAAATCTACTAAAACATCAGGATCGGCGTTTTCTTGGATCAATAAAGATGCAGAAGTATGACGCACAAAAATAGTACACAGTCCTGTAGAAACTTCAGATTTTGCCACAGCTTGTTCTACTTGTTGAGTGATTTTGTGCAGTGATTTGCCTGTAGTCTTGATTTTTAAAGCTGTTTGATGGTGTTTCATTGAAGTACGAGAAGGACAATATCAATGGTAAAAAGAGAAAGCAAAACTTCCTACTTAATAAATGGTAATAGAGTGACATCCTCCCAACGCTAATTACTAAGAGTAATATAGCGTGGGCTTCCATTATCGCTAATGGATCTTGCTCCCCTAACAGCCGAAACTGAGTTGCGCCACTTATCTAGAACCAAGTTCCCCGACAGTACGACTTGAGAGCCAATTTCTTGCTTTTCGGGAGTCCCCCGATACGTTTCTTCTCCTCGGTTACAAATTTCCTGTCCCGAAGCTATATCTCTATCTACAACATAACCACATTCATGGCACTCGTGCAGTCTTATACTCAAATCTTTCCTGACTTCAGTTCTACAATTAGGACAAGTTTGAGATGTTCCACGATGGTCTACTTTCCCTACAAATACATCTCGCTTTCTAGCCACGTATTCTAAGATAGTTCTCATCTGCCCAAAGCTAGCATCTATAGTGTGTTTGCCCAACATACCTTTTGCCATAATCCGAAAATTACAATCCTCTACAAAGATTGTATCTGCCATGTCGCATAACTTATGAGCTAGTTTGAATTGATAATCAGTGCGCTTGAATGCTATGTGGTTATGTTGTTTGGCTACTTTGATTCTCGCTTTCTCGTAGTTCAAGCCTCGTTTTTGTTTCTTAGACAGACGCTTTTGTAGCACTTTTAGCCGACTGTGGGCTGTCTTGAAAAACTTAGGTCTAGGTTCGGTATATCCGTCCGATGTTGCTACATAGGACAACAAGCCGACATCAACGCCTATTGCATGACCATGAGGTACAGGACTAGGAAGTTCAATCTCCGATTCAATTGCTACCACAGCAAACCAACCCATTGCTTTTTTGATTGCTCGAACTTGTTTGATAACAAATCCCTCTGGAATCGGTCGATGCAGATTAATCTGAACTTTGCCTAACTTAGGCAACTGTATTTGCCACCCAGTCAAGGGATTAGATTTGAACTGAGGAAACAAAATAGATTTTATCTGTCCGTATTTCTTGAAGCGAGGAAACCCATATCCTCGTTTTTGAAAGAAATCCCAGGCATCATGCAACCGTCTTATGTTGGTTTGAAGAACTTGAGATGGTACTACTTTCAGTCTAGGAAATTGTTTCTTTGCTTTGGGCAGATTGTTTTGTTGTTGGTGGTAACTAGGAAACGGATAATCCGCAGCCATGATATATTCTGATTCTAAATTACATCTATCAATCGGACATTTTCTAGATGCGATCCAATCTTTTAGTTCCCGTAGCGCATAGTTATAGCTAACGCGACAAGTTTCTAACCACTCATTGAGCAGGTCAATTTGTAGCTCATCTGGGTAAATGCGGTAGACATAATTCAGTATCATGCAAATATTCTACCACAAGCAGCGATACTTGGTAGAACAATGTTGCTTCGCAGTTTGTTTGCTGGTCGGGCTGTATCCCAACGCTAAAACATTGGCGGTACTCAGCTTCGCTTCGATGTATCCGCCTCGTTTATAGCGTGGGACTTAGCCCGACATTTAAGTTAATTGATACAAAACAATTTAGCATAATTAAGGTCTAGGTTCTGAAAACTTCACAGAGATTTGGGAGTTTTGTCAATATTAGGTTTGTCTTTGTTAGAGGCTTCACCTTGAGAATTAGCAGCATTTTGGGGATTATTTTTTCTAGCCTCTGCTTCCAATTCCTGAGCCGAAGGGTTAAAGTTACAGCGGGCAAATAAATGTTTAATTACCTTTTGTTCTTCTTCTGGGAGAGCAAACCACCAGGGAAGATGACCTGCTGGAGCTTTAGCTGGGTCAAATTTTAGCTGATCATACAGTAAATAACCGCTACTGCTGGCAACTTCGCCTTTTTTCCAACCGACTTTAGTTGCAAAACTTCGCCAGGTTTCGGTTGAGAAATCGCCTTTTTGATTAACACTCTGCCAAATCTCTTGTTGAGAACTAAAACCAAATTTGTTACCACTATATTCTTTCCACAAATAATCAATAGTTCTGATATCAGGACAAGAAAATTCAGCAATGCTTTTTAACTCAATAAATATATGTTGATTTTCTTTTTTAGCAGTTTTGACTATTTGTTCGATCAACTCATAGGTATGAAGATCCGCCTCTGACCATTTTTGTTCTTTAAGCAAATTCTGTAACTTAGTGTAGTCAATTCCAGTTTTCTGGGAAATTAAAGTGACTCTTTGCTGAGTTGATGGAATATTGGTTGTTTCTGAGGCTGCTTCAGTAGGTTGGGTTGCAATTGCCACTTCTGGCTTTTCCTGAACTTCAGGAGGCTCAGGTTGGGTGGTAGCTGCTGGTTGTTCGTCTTGGGGAGGTTCAGGTTCATTTACGACTACTTCTGGTTGTTCGTCTTTGGGCGGTTTGCGTTGATTTACGATTACTTCTGGCTTTTCTTCAGCTTCTGTAGACTCAGGTTGAGTTGTGGCTTCTGGTTGTGGCTCAACTTCAGTATTAGGAGTTGAAGAGTTAGGGTTGGGAGTAAAGGTAGGTACAGAAGAAATATTGTCAGGATTGGTTGGTGCAGATTCAGCTTTAGGCTCTTTAGCTACATTAGTATTATCAGTAGATTGAGGCTTTTCGGCAGTAGGTGCGGTATTCAATTTTGCGATCGCTTGTTGATAACTATTAATGGGAATAGCATAGTTAGAAGTCCCTCCAGATATAGCATTAATATTAGCCTCGCCATGTACTCCAATCATTAAACCTTCTTGATTAAATACAGGCCCACCACTCATACCAGGAAAGGCTTCGCCGTTGTAAATTAGAGAATAGCCGTTTTTTGTCGATTTAGGTAATATTCCCACTAAGTTAACTGGAAAAAAACGATAGTAACGATTATCTTCTTCCCGCAACTCTCCAGGATATCCTGCAAAATAAAGACTCTGTCCCTCATTTAAGTTAGCAGAATTACCTAGTTCAGCGGTCTGATAATTCTGGTCACTAGTAAATTTAAGTATCGCTAAGTCTAATCCTGGTAATTGTTTAATACTGGCAGGAGCAACTGGATGTGTTCTACCATCAATCGTCTGTACTATGTAACCTCCTGGATTTTTCATGACGTGCCAGTTAGTTAGCACGGTATAAGCACCGTTAGAATAATCGATTAAAGAACCCGAACCTACATTAGCACCATCAATACGGACAATTATTGGTTTGGCACGAAGATTAACTTCTTCGGGAGAAAGAACTTGAGCTAGTTGAATTACAGCAGCCTTAGTGATTTGTGGCTTAAGATTTACCAGCAAAACACCCACCAAAACAGCACTTCCTCCTACTATTCCACCCGTCAAAATTTTATTCATCCGCCCAAAAAATTTCATTTATATAACTCCGATCAGCCTAACTAATAATATTTAATATTTAGAAGCTTTTTACTCTTAGCTTAACTATTAATTTCTTGAATTTAGATTCGATATTTGATAGTAATTCTAAATAATTTGCCTAAAATTTTGAGTAATCATGGATGTCTAGGTGAATAATCATTAACTATTTTATTAATTGTTCGCTCATAACGACATTGATTACAGAAATAAGACCAAGTAAAAGCTTATACCATTTATACAAAGTAGCGAAATCAACAGAGTCAAGATTTCTTATAAAAATTACCTGTACCCCCCGTGATTCCAGTTGATGCTATTCGCGTCATAACTGTAAAAGTTTCAACTATACCTGCTGTTCCACCACCAGCAACCGCAGCTAAACTCCATTTGAGTAAGGGGTTAACATCTCCTAAATTGGCAGCAGTTAGGAGTGTCCCATAATAATTCTAAGTTCTGCGCCAATTTTGATAGCTCCAATTCAATAACCAAATCAACTGTCTTGCTTTCGCGATTTGCAATTGCAAGAGTTGATAACGTTGACGAATTTGATAAATATTGCTTTGTTTTTGATAAATAAACTCTGGAGCAAAATTGAGCAAAATATTAAAATAACGCTCGTAATTGCTAAAAAGAGTTGATATACGTGCTATAAACAATTTAAACTGCCAGATTCTAATCACTATATAAATATTCAGTAGCGTAATAGCTAAATTAATAGCAATAATCAGATATATCATTATCTTATTTATAATAAAGCCAGTGAGCAGTTACCAGAGAGGCAGAGGAATCAATCAACAATAAACAATCAACCATGAGCAGTAAAATGAAACTGCTAGTTCTTAGTAATGGTCATGGAGAAGATATAATAGCTGTTCGGATTATAGAACAATTACAAAACATTACCAAGCAACTAGAACTTGCTGCTTTACCTATTGTCGGACAGGGTTACGCCTACAACAAATCAAATATTCCGATCGCTGGTCGAGTGCAGCCAATGCCTTCAGGGGGATTTATTTATCAGGGAGGAAGTCCTCTGTGGCAGGATGTTCGTGGTGGTTTGATTCAGCTAACTTTAGAACAATTGCAACTAGTACGGCGGTGGGGTAGTCAGGGTGGCTCAATCTTAGCAGTTGGGGATATCGTACCTTTACTATATGCCTGGTGGAGTAGAGCTAACTATGCTTTTGTGGGTACTGCTAAATCTGAATACTATCTCCGTGACGAGACAGGTTGGTTAGCTAAGACTTCGTGGCTAGAGAAAAACTTGGATTCTGTCTATTTGCCTTGGGAGCGTTGGTTAATGAGTCGTCCTGCTTGTAAAGCTGTATTTCCGAGAGATAATCTTACTACAAAGATTTTACAACAATGGTCAATTCCTGCTTATGATTTGGGCAACCCCATGATGGATGGAATCACGACAGAAATTATAATTAAAAACCCTGACAAGCTCAATATACTATTATTACCAGGTTCGAGAATGCCAGAAGCGTTGCGAAACTGGCAGCAAATCTTAACTTCAGTAGCGGATGTAATTACAAATTGTCAGCAGAGACCATTAGAATTTCTAGCGGCGATCGCTCCTGCTTTAGATCTAAATCCTTTTATAGAATACGCCATCACTCAGAAATGGCAAATAAGTCAACAAGAGTCCCACTATATCACCTTAGTTCACAATAACAGCAAACTAATTCTGAGCCAAAAAAATTATCAAAACTTTTTAAACCAGGCAGATATTGCGATCGCTATGGCGGGAACAGCAACCGAGCAATTTGTGGGTTTAGGTAAACCAGCAGTAATTATGCCAGGAGATGGGCCTCAGTTTAATTATGCTTTTGCCGAAGCACAATCTCGTTTGCTTGGCTGCTCGGTGAGCATGGTAGAAAGTCCTGCTCAAGTTAGAAGTGCGATCGCTGAGATCATTAATAATTCCCAGCTATTAGAACAAATTGCCCTCAACGGCAAACAGCGTTTAGGAGAAACAGGAGCAGCCGCAAGAATTGCCCAACGATTGGTCAGTCAATTATTAATTGATGATTTGAGATAACTACTAGACGTGGGCGTAAGTAAAGTAACCATTCAAAGCTTCTGACTTCTGACTTCTGACTTCTGACTTCTGACTTCTGACTTCTGACTTCTG
>CAYMWC010000317.1:0-5786 GCA_964393695.1 uncultured Pleurocapsa sp. | reverse complement strand
GAGGGGCTGTGGGCGTAATCGCATTGCGGAGAGGCTGTGGGCGTAATCGCATTGCGCCCCTTGAAAGCCTCGTCCCTTTATAAGCCCCGTCCCCTACTGCTATTTGCTACTAATGAAGTTAATTCACCCTCATTGTCCTAACCCAACCTTGCACGGCTATATATCTTCTCATTAGCTTTAACTGATTTAAAAAAGTCTACTACTGGATTGGGATAGTCTACACCTAACCTGACTCCATATCGCTTTTGTTCTGCTTGGCTGAGTTTCCAAGGTTCACGGACTAAATCGCCAGGAAGGGATGCTAATTCTGGTAGCCAGTGTTTAATATATTTTCCTTGAGGATCATAATCTTTGGTTTGCTTGGGAATATTAAAATAACGGAAACCGCGCGCATCGTTACCTACTCCTGCGGTGTAATTCCAGTTACCCCAATTACTGCATACATCGTAATCAACCAAAAGAGATTCAAACCACTCTGCACCCATCTGCCAATTGATACCCAGATTTTTGGTTAGGAAACTAGCTACATTTTGTCTACCACGATTAGACATAAAGCCTGTGGCTGCTATTTCCCGCATATTAGCATCAACTAAAGGATAACCAGTTTTTCCCGATCGCCACAGATCAAAACGTTCCCAATCTTCTTTCCAAGGAATTTCGACTCCCTGTAGTCCTGTTATTTTAAATACTTGATTACCGTGTTTTGCCACAATAAAGCGAAAGAAATCACGCCAAATCAGTTCAAATATTAGCCAGTAAGTAGAATCATTTTTAACTCTGGCTGTTTCATATTTAATTACTTGCTCATTTATATAGCGAGGAGAAATACAGCCTAAAGCCAACCAAGGAGAAAATTTAGATGAATAGTTTGACCCTAACATTCCGTTACGAGTTTCTTTATATTCCCTCAAACAATCTTGTTGCCAAAAGTAATCCTGTAGCCGTTGAATAGCTTCTGTTTCTCCACCTTTAAATTTTAATACTGCTCGTTCGTCAAATTTGGGAGTAGCTAAATCTAAATCCGCTAATGTGGGAATTTCGCCAATTTCTATTTCTGGTAGTGGAGGTAACTGTTGAGGTGCAGTCATGGCTGGAGAAATCTGAGATTTTTTTTCAACTTGCTTACGAAAATTAGTATAAAGTTCAGGTGTTTGATTAATTGCAAATGGTAAATCGGCGGGTAAATATAAAGTAGCTGTCCAAAAAGTTTTGGTTTTAATGTTTTTAGCTACTAAAGCTTGATTTAATTTACTCTCAACTCGTTTTTCTTCATAAGTGACTTCTTGACTATAAAAAACTTGCTCAACTTTTAACTGTTCAGCGATCGCAGGAATAATTATTTCTGGTAAACCCCGACGTATAATTAAATTGCTACCTAATTTCTGTAATGAATTTCTTAAATCAACAACACTTTCTAGCAAAAATTGAGCGCGAAAACTACCAGTCTTGGGAAAACCAAAAGAAGTAAGATTAAAAGTGCGATCGTCAAAACAATATACAGGCACTATCTCCGCTTGTTGTTCTATAGCCTCATTAATTGCTGGAAGATCGTGAACCCTTAAATCATTACGATACCAAATTAAAATACGCTTTTTTGCCATGCTGTGTATTTAACTTTTAATTATTGCCTATTAAAAAAATTGCCGATCATCCTCTAACATAGCAAGATAAGCTAAATCTTATAACCATCAACAGATAGGTTAAGCTATCTCTCACTATCTTTGCGTCTTTGCGTCTTTGCGCGAGATAATTAAATCATGACCAAATCATCCCCTCTATCCACATGGCTTGATCGCGATTCTCTGGCTGCGGGCATATTTCTCGCCCCTGCGCTGATTTTATTAGGGATTTTTTTGTTTTATCCCATTATCTACTTGTTATATCTTAGCTTTACCACAGGCAGTTTTACTGTGGATGGAATTCAATGGGTAGGTTTGCGTAATTATTGGCGGTTATTTACCGATACTGACTTTTGGCAGGTAATTGGCAACACTGCTTATTTTACAGTTGCGACTGTAATCCCCACGATTATTATCCCTTTAGGATTGGCAGTTTTACTTAATCGTTCTTTAGCTTTACGAGGCATTTTACGTACTGCTTATTTTATTCCTTCCATTACCTCATTAGTGGCTGTAGGATTAGCTTTTCGCTGGCTATTTCAAACCGATGGCCCAGTCAACGAAGTATTATTTCAGTGGGGTTTAAATCCTATTCCCTGGTTAAGTAGTACTGTTTGGGCAATGCCAGTTTTAATTCTATTAAGTAGCTGGAAACAGTTGGGATTTAATTTGGTAGTATTTCTGGCTGGGTTACAAATTATTCCTCAATCTCGTTACGAAGCAGCCGAATTAGATGGGGCAAATGGCTGGGCTAAATTTTGGTATATAACTATTCCAGGATTAAAACCAACCCTAATCTTTGCGGTTTTAACCACAGCTATTTTCACCCTGCGAAGTTTTGAGCAAGTTTATATTATCACTGGCGGAGGGCCTTTAAACTCCACTAATGTCTTGGTTTATTACATTTACGAACAGGCTTTTGCGCGTTTTGAATTTGGTTATGCAGCAGCAGCAGCAACTATTCTGTTAATGATTGCTTTTGTATTTGTTTATATTTACCTAGGTATTTGGCAAGAAGACTAGAGAGGAAGCAAAAGCTTATAGCTGGTTAACAGTACTTGATAAATTTTTAAAACTGATTATCATGGATAAAGTACCACTACCACGTTGGTGACTACCTCACAAGTTTATTGATCTATGCTTGATTTATGAGGGAATAGCAACAGTCTTTGTGGAAGTATACCGAGCAAGTACTCGGAAATGGAAACAAGAACAGCCAATTCCCACCCTGGTATTCCAGGTCATAAACTAAGGTAAAACGGCGTGGCGGTGGACTATTTTTTTGAAGTCAGAAGTCAGAAGTCAAAAGTCAGAAGTCAGAAGTACCACAAGGGTATAACATCAGAAGTCAGAAGTCAGAGATATGATCGCATCTAAATTTCTGTAAAAAATGTAACAAGAAACACAACTAAGGAAGAGTTATGATTACCTGTATACTTGCTCTCATAGTTGTTAATGCTAAAACTATCACAATCCTACCAAACTAAGTTTAATGCTAATACGTTTCAGTTAAATAATGGGCTAACTATTATTCATCAGCATTTACCAGCAACGCCTGTGGTAGTTACAGATATTTGGGTCAAGGCAGGAGCGATCGCTGAACCTGTAGAATGGTCAGGAATGGCGCATTTTTTGGAACATATGATTTTTAAAGGTTCTCCGAATGTGATGCTGGGAGAATTTGACTGGTTAATTGAAAATACTGGCGGTGTAGCCAATGCAGCAACTAGCTACGATTATGCTCATTTTTATCTAACTACCGCAGCACCTCACTTAGACCAGACTTTACCTTGTTTAGCAGATATTTTATTACGGGCAAACATTCCCGATGAAGAGTTTATTCGCGAACGAGAAGTAGTTTTGGAAGAACTTTATTCTAGTAATGACGATCCAGATTTTTTGGGCTTTCAAGCTTTATGTCAAAATACCTATCAGTGTCATCCCTATCGACGTTCAATTTTAGGGGACAAGGAACTATTATTAGAACATACTCCTAACCAAATGCGCTGTTTTCATCGTACCCATTATCAACCTGAAAACATGACTATAGTAATTGTGGGTGGGATTGAACAGGAAAAGGCTTTAGCGTTAGTACATGAGAATTTTAGTGAATTTACTGTTCGTTCTGAATGTCCCCCTGTAGTCGTGGAAGCAGAACCACCAGCGATCGCTATTCGTCGCCAAGAATTACACCTACCAAGAATTGAACACGCACGGCTGTTAATGGCTTGGATTTGCCCTGGTTCAGAACATTTAGAAGACGCGATCGCCCTAGATTTAATTGCTCTAATTTTGGCTGGAGGACGCAGTTCAGGCTTGGTTCGGGAACTAAGAGAAGAAAGACAACTGGTGATGGATATTGACTGTCATCTATCACTGCAAAAAGACTCCAGTATGTTTTCGATTAATGCTTGGTTGACATCAGAATCTTTAGAGATAGTAGAACAGATAATTAGCGATCGCTTAAATAAACTACAAAATCAGCTTATTCCCGAAGTTGAGATCCTCCGCGCCAAAAGACAGTTAATTAACGATTATATTTTCTCTACCGAAACCCCTAACCAACTAGCTAGTATTTATGGCTTTTATAACATTGTTGCTACCGCTTCTCAATCAGCAATGTATCCCCAGATTATTAGTCAATTAGATGCAAAACAGTTACAAGCGATCGCTCGTCGCTATCTATCTCCTGAACGTTATGCGGTTACGACATTGAAACCTTATTAATTAATATTTAATTTTTTTTAGTAAATGTTATTTTGCTGGAATAGATACTAAAAATTAAAGAAAATACAAGATTAATTGTCAGCACAGTAATCGCAACTGCTAAGATTCCTTGTTGCACAGACATAAAAATTGCAATAGCAAAAATGGTTGTATAAATTAAATCAAAATAAAGGGATATGTGAGTTCGATCAATAGAATTTAATAATAAAGAAGCTGCGTGCTTAAAAGTCATGGGAACAACAGAAAGACAGATTAAAATTAAAATTGGAATGGCTTTAACCCATTTTTCGCCAAAGATAATTGGTACATAGATTGGCGATAAAGCTGACTGAAGTATAACAATCGGAATTACGGTTAAGGAAATAGTTTTTAAACTTTTAAAATAACGTTTTCTCAAGTCTAGGCGATCGCCTCTGGCATTACAAAGATGAGGAAATAAAGCTGACATCAAAGAATTAACTATATTATTGGTAATTCCTGAACCAGCATTAAAAGCGAAATAATATAGTCCTAGTTGTTCTACTCCCAGAAATCTCCCTACTATTAAATAGTCTAAATTAAGACGTAACTTGGTTAATAATTCAACTCCAATTAAATTTTTTCCATAATTAACTATCATTCTCCAATTTTCCAAACTAAAGGATTTTGGTGGTCGCCACTTATGATTTCTCCAACTAAAAACAAACCAAATGGGAATTGTCATTAACATTGGTATGACAATAGCCCAAATTCCCATACCTATAAGGGCAAAAATAACGGTAAAAATATTAATAACAATTGACTGACTAGCTGTACACATAGCAATTATTTTTAATCTATTTTCTCGCTCAATCAATGCACAATGAGTTAGAAAAAAAGGATAAGCCAAATACATAATTGCTATTACACAAACAGGCAAAATTAGCTGATTGTTATCATAAAATCGAGCGATCGGCCAAGCTACTAAACATTGAACCAAAAAAAGAGCAATACATACTATCCAATTAAGCCAGTAAGAAGTACTAGCAATAGTGGTAACTTGTTCTTCTTCTGCTTGGATAACTTTAGCTCCAATACCACCTTTAAAGATAAATACAGTAGCTAAATCAAAAATAGTATAAATAACAGCCATTAATCCATAGTCTTGAGTACTAAATACACGAGCTAATGTGACTGTTGTTCCTAGGCGAAAAATACGATTAACAAGCTCTGCTGCCCCTAACCAGCCAACGTTACGGACAAACTGACCTGATAAAATACTTTTGATTTTACTTAAATTTTGCTTTAACACAGGTATTAATTATGTTCAATATTTTTAAGGTTGCATTGATTTTAGACTAACTACAAAAAAATTAATTTAAATATAATGCTCTTACATGCTTTAATTTCTAATTTTTAAATTTTACCTGTGGGGGCGACACAAAAGGTTGAAAAGCAAGTTGGAAGGCTAATTGAGTAAAG
>CAYMWC010000316.1:2831-5816 GCA_964393695.1 uncultured Pleurocapsa sp. | reverse complement strand
TTTTTCAATCTCCTTTTCTGTCTAGCTTTGGGAATTTAGATGCGTTAGCCCTGGGAGCATCATCTATAATTTTAGTGCGCTGACCTTGAGCATCAGTCGCATAAGAGTAAGATTGCCAATTAGTATCAGGAGAAAGTTCGTCAATATTAATACCGTTCTTTTCTATTAATTTTCCTGCCCCTGCATATTCCCCTGTAGGCAAAGCATAGGAAATATAGCCAACATCTTTAAATATCTGCAATTGTTTCCAACAATAATATCCCGCCTTTTGATAGTCTTTTAAATCTAATAGCCCCAACTTAACCGCATCTGCATTAATTTGATTGACTGTTACGGCAGTATTTAAATAATTATCTAAATGAAGAGTAACGCGATCGCTTACTTCTTTTTCTAACTGAGTAGCTAGATTCCTAACTGCTTTCTGCCCATTCCGAAACGATAAATAACCTGTAATACCTACAGCAGCAAAAATTTGCAGCACAAATGGTATGACCAAAATTAAATAAAAAGGTATACCTGATGTTGTCTTGGCAGATAAATTGGGCTTGGCTTTTGGATTCATGGGAACTTAAGTAGCAAATCACAAGTTAACGCAATATCACTCACGTTTTCTAGACTCATTGTTCCCTTTGGTCACGCAAAAATGACAATCTGTTGTTCTAATCTTTACTAAAAATATAAAAACCCTGTAAGGGCGAATCGCGATGCGCCCCTACCAATGACCAATCATTTTTAACAATCCAATTCGCTATTTTGTTCGCACGCACCAATAGAAACCCAAGTACTATGAGATGTTCCGTCTGCCTCACAATAAAATTCTTTTTTCCAGATAGGGGCATTATGTTTTAGGGTATCAATAGCGTAGCGACAGGCTTCAAAAGCTTCGGCACGATGAGGACAACCAACAGCGACGATCACACTAATTGCACCGATTTCTAACTTACCGACACGATGATGAATGACAATACGATTTACATTCTGCCATTGTTGACGTATATTACTGGCAATCTCTTGAAATACCGCGATCGCCATTGGTTGATAAGCCTGATATTCTAGATATTCTACGGGTTTCCCTCCAGTTTGATTACGTACTGTACCGCTCATGACTACCACTGCCCCATTAGCGCGATCGTCTGCTAAATTGTATGCCTCTTCTAATGACAAGGGTGCAATAATAATAGCAAAACTATCATGGGGATGAATATTGCTAGAGGCAGAAGCAGAAAACGTACTCAGGTTGACCATAATCAAGAGCTTAAAGCTTAAACTAAGTAAATTAGGTACGATTATTTATATAAGTAATAAATTGCACCTATTTACCTAATAGCTTACCGTCAATCGCTCCAATCTATCTGATATCAATGGATAATTAATAATTAATTAATTTGGTCGCTTGATCTCTTCTTTCAAGGATCAAAAACGACTACATCAAGAAAAGAAAAAATATCCTTCAATAAAAGCTTCGATTCCTTGACCAAAGGGATGGTCTGTATATTTTCTCTAACCCTTCAAATTGCTTTGGTCCAAACTAAGTTTTTTTAAGCAAAAGAGATAATTATTAAATCTTTATAAAGCTAAGCTTATTCCTTTGATTGTAAAAAAGAAAAATAATTGTCTTTAACAAAAATTTATTTCAAAGTAGCCTACTTCTCTTTTGACTTATGTAGAAATAAATCTGTGTTTTTGTTAATATGTCAGAACTAAAATAAGGTTAAGTATTTTTGCTGATTAAGAATACTTAAAACAACATAACCCTTCCAAATATTTCTTCTACCCAACCTTTATAATTAATCGCCAAATAATCAAAGAATATTTAGACCTGAAATGTTACATAAACAACATAATTCTGTAATTACATTAGCAGTACTACTATCTTTAGTGGGATTATCAGAGCCAGCTAAAGCTTTTCTCATAACGCAATCTGCTCCAGTTCCGAAGACTTTTGCTGTTCCTGACCAACTACCGCAAGATACCAAGATACAAATAGCTGCTTCCAACAGCACTAATAGTATTAACCAAACCTTAAGAGAAGGTTTTATCGCTAAATATCCTAATGCCGAAGTAAAAATTACCACTCAAGCTTCAGGTAATGATCTCAAACCCTTATCAGAAGGAAAGGCTGACTTAGTTGCAATTGGTCGTCCTTTAACAGCAGCAGAAAAAGCTCAAGGATTTAGAGCAGTACCAATTAGCCGTGAAAAAATTGCGATTATCGTCTCTAACAACAATCCTTATAATGGCAATCTCACAATTTCTCAATTTGCTCAAATTTTTAAAGGAGAAATTACTGATTGGTCTGAGTTAGGCGGTTCTCCTGGTAGCATCAAACTCGTAGATTTTCCTGATACTAACGATACCAGACAAGCTTTCCCCAGCTATCCAGTTTTTCAAACAGGAGAATTTACTACAGGATCTAATGCTGTCAAATTAAAAGAAGATAGCATTCAGCAAATGATTGCTCAGTTAGGGAATAATGGTATTGGCTATGCTGTTGCTAATGACGTTGTTGATAGAGATGATGTCAAAGTCCTAACGATGCATCAGACTCAACCTGACGATCAGAAGTATCCTTTCTCTCAACCTTTTAGCCTAATATATAAGGGTACTCCTAGCGAAGCAGCCCAAGCTTTCTTAGGTTTTGCTACTACTCAAAGTGGACAGCAAGCGATCGCCAAGCTAGTCGGCTCTCTTTCCAACACTGATGCTGCTGCGATTTCCTCAAGTTTCAGTAATCAGCTAAAGAAAGCAAGTTCCACCCCTCAAGTAGACAATAACGACAATAACAATGTAGGTGCTAATAGCAATACCAATGCTAACGGTAATGGCACTACAGCAGGTGTAGATGGTAAGACTACTGCTAACGGTAATGGCACTATTGCAGGTGTAGATGGTAAGACTACTGCTAACGGTAATGGCACTATTGCAGGTGCAGATGGTAAGACTACTGCTAACGGTAATGGCACTATTGCAGGTGCAGATGGTAAG
>CAYMWC010000316.1:0-2731 GCA_964393695.1 uncultured Pleurocapsa sp. | reverse complement strand
ACTACTGTTAACGGTAATGGCACTATTGCAGGTACTGGCTTAGAAGGTAGCGGTGAAATAAACCCCAATGTCGAGGGGAGTGGTGAAGTCAACCCGAATTTGAAAGACAGTGGGCAAGTAAACCCCAATGTTGATGGGAGTGGTGAAGTCAACCCGAATTTGAAAGACAGTGGACAAGTAAACCCCAATGTTGATGGGAGTGGGGAAGTTAACCCGAATTTGAACGATAGTGGTGAGCCAAATTCAGCAGCTAAATTAGAAACAAATGCTGGAGCTAATTCTGAGGCAACTCCTACAGATGATAATAATACTGCTGCCAATTCAAGCAATGGTAATGATCAAAATATAGCTACAACAGCTAAAAAAGGAAGTTGGTGGTGGTGGCTACCCTTACTATTGTTACCTTTGGGAGCATTAGCTCTATATCTATTTGGGCGTGGTAGAAAAAGCGATCAAGAACCTGCAATTAGCAATATTCCCAATCCCGATGATCCGCAAGGAGGAGGAAATGTACCGATCGCTCCTAATCCTGACAATTTAGCTGCCAGCGGTGCCAATTCAACAGGCAATATTGGTAACGTTGCTACTAATACTGTAGGAAATAATTCTAAGCTTGGTGGTGCTGCAATAATAGCAGGCGGAGCAGCAGCAGCTAATTTATTAGACGGTCGGCAAAGTACAGAAGCAGATACAGATATTGATCTAGAGCTAGATCAAACTGAAACTGAGATTAATGATCCTGTAGTTGAAATCCCCTCTAATCCAGTTGAGGAATTTAGCAGTCAATCAACCAAATTACAAGGTACAGACCAATCAACCAAACTACAATCAGATCTAGACTTCACTGACGATGTTGATAGTCCTGATGCAGGATTACTAGACAATGCAGTTCCTCTCAGTGGAGCAGCGATGCCTTCAAGGCTGACAGAGCCAATCGCTGGCGCAGCAGCAGCTAATTTATTAGACGAGCAACAAAGCACAGTAGCTGAGCCAGATTTTAATCTCGAACTAGATCAAACTGAAACTGAGCTTGATAATTCTGTAGTCGAAACAGATGCTAACCCAGTTGAAGAATTCACCAGTCAATCAACCAAATTACAAGGTACAGACCAATCAACCAAACTACAATCAGATTTCAATGTCAATGATGATCTTGATAATCTGGATGTAGGATTAGCAAACAATACCACTTCGGTAGAAGAGGCTGGAAGAGAAGTTTCGAGTTTCTTTACAGAACCAGATAATCAATCAACCATTGAAACTACTGAAGAAGTAACAGAAGTAAATCCTAACCTTGAAACTACTGAATTAGAAGATAATACCGTTGCTGTAGATAGTGTTGATACTCCAGAAGCTAAGATATCTGAGTCAGATACCAATTGGGTAGATCGGGTAACTCAAAGTGGTGCAGCTATAGCAGGAGGAGCAGCTGTTTCAGGCTTTTTAAATCGGGAAGAGAATCAATCAAGCATTGAAACCACTGATGAAGTAACAGAAGAAAATCCTAACCTTGAAACTACTGAATTAGAGGATAATGCTTTTTCTCTAGATATTGTTGACACTCCAGAAATGGATCTATCTCTTGATGATTCTGCAATAGAAACAGATGCTAATCCTGCTGAGGAATTTACCAGTCAATCAACCAAATTACAGGGTACAGAGCAATCAACCAAATTACAAACAAATTTAACAGACCTAAATTTCAATGATGATCTTGATAATTTGGATCTAGGATTGACAGACGATCTAACTTCAGTAGAAGAGGCAGAAAGAGGAGTTTCTAGCTTCTTTACTCAGCAAGAGAATCAATCAACCATTGAACCTCAAATTGTAGAAAGCGATCTTGATAATTCTGGATTAGGTACAACTAATAATAATTTTGCTGACAATGTTATCGCTGATGCTGAAACTGTTATTGTTGATGACCGAGATTCTAATTTCGAGGAAATTACCTTCGATGAGACTACAGATTCAGAAAATGTAAGTTTAAACGATATCACTTTTGATGAGAATGATGATTCTATCAACGCCAGTCTCCAAGAGATAACCTTCGATGAGACTGATTCGGAAGATGTGAGTTTAGACGATATCACTTTTGATGAGACTACTGATTCTGCCAACGACAATTTAGAAGAGATTACCTTTGATGAGAATGAAAGTAAAACTATTAATGATTTAATTAATAGTCTTGATACTAGTTATGACAATCAAGAGATTAATTCAGATAATTTGAGTTTGAAGGAGTCAACAGAAAATTCAGCTGATAATTTACTTAGTAATAATACAGCAGAAATAATTGATTTTGAGACTGATAGTTCTAGTGACATAAATAATATTTCAACATGGCTAGAGGGTTTGGAAACATCTAATCAAAACACTGAAGATATCTCTGAATGGTTAGACAAGTTAAATACTGCTGACTATAACTCTATTCAAGAAGATAGTAACAATGATGTAAACATCATAGAATCAAAGGAAGAAACTGAGGAAATCTCATTTCAGTTTCTTGAAGACTTACTAGAAAGAGATATTAATGGTAATAAAGAAAATAAATAATTTACCATTTTTTGCTTAGGCTATTGATAGTCTAAATTGATTAAATTCCTGAGTTTGAAAATAGATATCTTGTTGATTTTGACAAGCTTTCTAATCAAGTCAGGTTTTTTTTAGCAATGAAGGAAGAGGCAAGAGGGAAAAACTGACATCCTCCCGACGCTAATTGCTATCGCAA
>CAYMWC010000315.1:0-5826 GCA_964393695.1 uncultured Pleurocapsa sp. | reverse complement strand
CTGGGTGTCCCAACGGTTGCGCTCGTCCCTACATGGCAGAGCTAGGATTTGTTGGTAGCGCACCTGGAAAGTACCAAATTTGGCTTGGAGGTACACCAAACCAAACTCAGCTAGCCCAACCTTACGAAGAAAAAATGCCAGTAGAAGATCTAGAAACCTTCTTTGAGCCTATTTTTGTTTTCTTCAAACAGAATCGCAAATCAAAAGAAAGCTTTGGTTCATTCTGTAGCCGTGTTGGGTTCAGTGCCATTCGTAATTTTTCTGCAAACTATACCCTAGGAAACTATATGGATACAGATACTACTCCCAAACGCAAGTTCCGTAAAAATCAACGTCGTGTTAGTGTCCCCGATGATCTTTTTCCTCGATTAAAAGAAGTTGCTCAAAAAGAAGGTAGACCTATGAACCAGATTATTGCCGATGCTTTGAGTGAATATTTTTCTAAAAGCAAAAAAGCTTAAGGTTATTCATATAAAGCTTAAGTATTTTTTGACAAGACTGCCATGTGGTGGTCTTTTTTGTTTTTTGTATAATCTAAATTCATTAATAAGTTAATAGTAACCTATTCAAACACAAGAGTATTAATTGAGTTAAGGGGGAGAGTAAAAACATAATAAATAATACCTGCACCCAACAGCACTACAGTAATACTAAAAAGTATTACCCACCGATCTGGTGGTTCATAAGTATCGTTATCAATATCGTGACTTACCGCAAAATAATGAGAAGTTGAGAGTAATACTGTTGCTAAACCTACCAAAGAAAAAATTAATCCTAACTTCCAACCATTACCAGGAGTAGTAGTAATAGGTGGTTTAAAAAAACGCAGGCGCACAATCACAACTCCAAAACCCATTAAAGAAATTGCTGTTCGCATCCATGCCAAATATGTCCGCTCGTTTGCTAAATGATCTCTGACACGGGAAGGATTGCGCCGTTTGGGAGTTTCTGGATTTTCTTGATTTTTTTCGGGTTTATTAGATTTGAATGGTAGAAGCATTTATCAATGATTTAAGGTTACAAATTACAAGCCAGTTTCTCGCATCGCTTCTAGATAATCGATCGCTGCTTCGAGTTTAGATTCATAAGAATAGGAAAATTCTTCAAACCATCTTCCTTCTTCAGAGTTTAAATGAAGGTTTTTGAGCCATTGCTGGGCTTGTTCTCGTAGTGCTTCTTTACGTCTACGCTCTCGTAATTCTTCTCGGCGTTGGGCTTCGATTAATTCTTGTTGACGACGTTTTTGTTCAGCAATTTTCGCTTCTTCCTGACGTTTAATTTCAGCTAGTTGGGCTTCTCGTTTTTGCGCCTGCTGCTGATAGTCATCATCGATTAAGGCGTTAAGACGTTCGCGATATTTTTTAGCATCAACAACATTAGTCTGTTGATTAGTAGAGGTGACTGGTTGCTGGGAAGGATTACCAGGTCGATTTCTGCCAGATTCTAATTCAATTCTTAATTCAGCTAGCATCTGTTCCATAGAAGCTGAATCTGGCGAGTTTTGGGGTGGTTGTTGTGATTTACGAGCTTGAGGCTTTTGAGTATTAGTTTGAGGTTGTTGTTGTGGCTCAAATTCTGCCTTTAACTGAGCCAGTAAATCATTCATATTTTTATCCGACACCGATTCCACCCCATATTTTCTGTTTTTTCCTCCCCTTGAAGTTAAGTAAAGTTAAGCAGCCAAAGTATCAGCCAAGGGTTGCCACTTAACATAGCGATCGCCACCTAATTCTAAAATTACTTTTATTCTTGGATCGCTTTTTGTTAAATCAACTAAATAATTAATTTCTTGGCGGGATAAGATTTGTCCTTCCATAATCCATATTGCCAAGCCTTTAGCGTTAGCAGGTAAGGTGCTTAACTCATAATTAGCAATAGGTGGCACGTAATAAATATCGCCAACGGCAGCTTCACGTCCAATCGTTTTTTTGCCTAAATGGGCAGGACGTACTCCATGTACCTGGGTTAAATAAGCAGCTAAGTCTCCTAATCCTCTGGCGGTAATATTGACAGTTTGGTAGCCATAAGCTCGTAAACGTCTTTGATAGCGTCCTTCTGCTCCTCCTTCCAGAGGCATATATAAGCCCAAAGCACCAGCTTTTTCTAAAGCGCGAATAAATGATTTTCCTGTGGTAATTAGTGCCATACTCTTTATATATGTATATTTTGACAAGATCTACCTACGATTATATTTTAAATTAGATCAAACTAATCCTAAGCGCAATACTATTAGGTGATTACACAAAATTAAATTTGCTGAGGAAGAGAGATAAACAGAGTAATGACAGTGAAGCTTATACTGCGATCACTCAATTTCTCCTAGAAGGAACTGATTGGGAAAATTAATTGAATTTATCCATAATCTATTTAGGTTTCCAATAGTCCTCAGAGTTGGGATGATTATTATAATCCTCTATAGAAACTTTTACCTCTTGGATATGCTGATACGCCCACTCTCCCATAACTGCTAGTGGTTCTACAAGCGATTTTCCCAAGGGAGTCAGGGAATACTCTACCTTTGGTGGAACTGTTGGATAAATTTTTCGCTCAATTAAACCGCATCGCTCCAAATTGCGGAGATTTTGAATCAGCATCTTGGGTGAGACACCAATAATTTGTTGTTTGAGTTCGTTGTATCGTTTCGTGCCTTGTGTCAGAGCAAAAACAATCAAAATCGTCCATTTATTGGCGATATGTTCCAGGATTTGATGCGCTTCACAATTAGTATCAAAGATATTCATTGTCGCCACGCGCTCAAGGGTAGGCTGAGGAGAATATTTTGGTAGCTCGTCGTTGAAATCCTTAGAAACAGTCATGCTTACTAAAAAGTAACTATATTACTTCTCGGTTAATCCTTCCGAGGAGCATTAGGGCAATGGTATCAAAGAAATGTAAAGCAATATAAAAGTTTTAAGCCATGAAAGCATATCAACTGCAAGCATACAATTCCCTCGATGCATTGCAATTAATCGATCTACCAGAACCTACTGTGGGTGCAAATGATGTTCTGGTCAGAATTAAAGCCAATTCCATCAACTATCGAGAGTTGATTATTCTGCGTGGAGGATACGATCGCAACAAGAAACTTCCAGTTATACCTGCTTCCGATGGCGTTGGGGAAGTTGTCGATATTGGTAAAAATGTGACTGCTTTTGAAATTGGCGATCGCGTTGCTAGTATCTTTTTTCAAGATTGGACATCAGGTAGAGCAACGGAAACCCAGATGAATACAGCTTTGGGAGGAGGAATTGACGGCACGTTAGCTGAGTATGTTGTTTTTCCCGAACATGGACTGGTTAAAATTCCTGAACATCTTTCTTATGAAGAAGCAGCAACTCTTCCTTGTGCAGCCTTAACCGCGTGGAATTCTCTAAGTACTGGGGGATTAATACCTGGACAGACAGTTTTGACTCTTGGTACGGGTGGAGTATCTATCTTTGCGCTACAATTCGCTAAGTTATTTGGTGCGAAGGTAATTATCACTTCCAGTAGCGATGAAAAACTTGATCGCGCTATAGCTTTAGGTGCAGACGCAACTATTAATTATCGTACTCATCCCGAATGGCAAGACAAAGTACGCTATTTGACCAATGGAAGAGGGGTTGAGCAGGTAGTGGAAGTTGGTGGTGAGGGAACTATGATGCGATCGCTTGCTTCTGCGTGTCTGGGTGGTTATATCGGCGTAATTGGGGTTTTAAGTGGCTTTGGTGCAGCTAATTTTACAGCAGCAACAGCCTTTTTCAATCAGTTACGTATTCAAGGAATTTATGTAGGAAACCGACAAATGTTTGAAGAGATGAATGCAGCTATTTCTCTACATCGTTTAAAACCAGTTGTTGAGCAAGTTGTTCCTTTTTCTGAGGCAAAGAGAGCTTACGAATTACTGGAGTCTAGTAAGCATTTTGGCAAAATTGTAATCAGCCATACTTGAGATTTATTAAGGTTAATGTATCATTAATTTGATGTTACTTTACTGTATTACTTTAGCTGTGTCAGTAAACTACTTCTACTTTCTTGCTTAAAACTGCTTGACGAAAAACCCATGTATCTTGAAAAATAGTTAAGACAAACAACTTTCTAGCTTCATGGAATATATTCAATCTTTTATTTTGGGTATCGTTCAAGGAATTACTGAATTTTTACCCATTAGTAGTACAGCGCATTTACTAATTTTTACTAAAGTATTTGGTTGGAAGGAACTAGGGAGTAAAGATTTTGTCGATGCTATTCAATTTGGTAGCGTAATCGCCATTGTTATTTATTTTCGAGCAATTTTACTGGAACTATATGAGGGTGGAAAGGCAGCAATACGCGAAAAGGATTGGCAAAGAGAAGAATGGAAAATTATTCTTGGTATTGCTATAGGAAATTTACCCGCACTAATTGGGGGGTTTTTATTAAAAGACGTATTACCTGAGAGCGCACCAATTATAGCAATTGTTTCAATTGTTATGGCACTTTTACTAGGTTGGGCTGAAAAAATTGGTTCTCGTCAACGGGATTTTAATAAGTTACAAATTTCTGACGGTATTTTAGTCGGATTTGGTCAAATGCTGGCTTTGATTCCAGGCGTTTCTCGTTCTGGTTCGACCTTGACTACTGCTTTATTTTTAGGTTTGCAGAGAGATACCGCAGCTAGATTTTCTTTTTTACTGGGATTTCCGACTTTAGCGATCGCAACTTTATACAAAGCTTTCAAAATTTTTCAAGAATATCAATCAAACCAACTCCCAGATAATATTATCGTTTTATTAATTGTGGGCATTATTTCGACTTTTATCTTTTCTTACATATCAATTGCTGGCTTACTAAAATTTTTACAGAAACAAAGTCTGTGGGTATTTGTTTGGTATCGTTTAGCTTTTGGTAGTGCTATTTTAATTGCTTTAGCTTCTGGTTGGCAGGGATGAACTATCCTACCTTTATTCCTCAACTGGCGAAATGTCGGTTTCAACCTCTTTTTCCTGCAATAAACGGGAACGACTCAGGAAGCGAACCCCATCAGCACTTTCGAGAGAGAAATCATTTCCTGGGCCAGAAGCGACATCAATAATAAGCTGGGTATGTTTCCAGTATTCGTATTGGGCAGCAACAATATAAAAAGGGCAGCCCCCAATTTCTCCCAGTTTGACATCGGCTGAACCAATTATCAATTCTCCTTCTGGAAAACACATTGGGGTACTACCATCACAACAGCCACCAGACTGATGAAACATTAACGCTCCGTGTTCAGCTTTTAGCTGTTCTATTAAAACTAGTGCTGCTTCAGTAGCAATTACTTTTTTGACGCTTTCATTAGTATTCATGATGACATTAAACATTGAACATTAAACTTCGTTAATAAATGATCAATGATGAATGATATAGCGGTTCTCAAATTAAGGAGGCACATTTTGCAAGCGTGCAAGCGTGCAAGCGTGCCTCGCTTCACCGAGGTGTACCTCACTCAACCGAGAATTGCTATAAATGTTAAAAGAAACCCATGGCTTTAGGACTATAACTTACTAGCAAGTTCTTTGTCTGCTGATAATGCTCTAACATCATCTTATGATTTTCGCGACCAATGCCAGATACTTTATAACCACCAAAGGCAGCATGGGCAGGATACAAATGATAGCAGTTTGTCCAGACTCGACCAGCTTTAATTCCACGTCCTAAACGATAGGCAGCATTGATATCTCTTGTCCATACTCCCGCACCTAGTCCATAAAGAGTATCATTAGCAATTTGCAAAGCTTCTGCTTCATCTTTAAAGGTAGTCACCGCTAAAACCTGACTTTTCCTGTTAAGTATGAAACGAAGGCGAGGAAAGCATTATAGACTTGA
>CAYMWC010000314.1:0-5842 GCA_964393695.1 uncultured Pleurocapsa sp. | reverse complement strand
AAAACCTCTTGACAGGGGGTACGTTCTCTGATCCTTTTTTGGCGAAGGTATTGAAGGTTTACTGATAACTAATAATTTGAGAAAATTAATTGAAAACCAAATACAGATAAAAATCTATTTAGGAAACTGATAATATGGCTGACACTCCAGTAACGGCAAAAGATTTAGCACAAGTAATTAGTGAAATGGAAAAATATCGCGATCGCCTAGTAAATGAAACAATGGACGCAGCAAAAAAAGCCAAGCTTTCTAAGAAAGCAACTATGGCGAAGTTAGAACCACAACTTGCTGATATCGATGCCAAACTACAACTACTACGTGAACAACAGGCTAATTTTAATACCGACAATTAGAAGAATGAAGTACCTGATACTCATTGATATTTGGTCAATTAGTAGGTAGCAAGTAGATCCTAGCTGTTAGACGGTTGGGATTTTTGGTTTTTAAGCAAAAAACTGACTATACCCAGTCTAAATAAAAAACTGAAGGCTAAATCGCCAATGTCGAAGATAAGATATATTCAGGTTCGATATACAATATCAAATTATGAAAGTACAACGTACCCGTTCCCAAGAGCGAATTATGCAAGTTCTTCAGAGTCTCAAGCGTTCCATTTCCGCTCAAGACCTTTATATCGAACTACGCAGTCGTCAACAAGATATGGGTTTAGCAACAGTTTATCGTTCCTTAGAAGCTTTGAAAATTCAGGGAGAAGTCCAAGTACGGACTCTAGCGAATGGGGAATCTGTCTATAGTTCCATCCAGAGCGATCGCCATCATCTTACTTGTGTTAACTGTGGGATATCTATCCCCATTGATGAATGTCCTGTACACGATTTAGAACGACAACTAGAAAAATCTCATAAGTTTAAGGTTTACTACCATACATTAGAGTTTTTTGGCTTATGTCAAAAGTGTCATTAATTAATCTCAGTATAGGTTAAGACAGTTGAATGGTTAGGGTGGTTATAAGCTATTCGTAATACTTACTTTTGGTCAATGCAGAAGATGATCACCTATAGTCTTTAAGGGCATTGGTGAGTTGGGGTATGAAAATAAATTGATCACTCTAATAATCTAATAATCTCAGAAAACAAGTCCATTAAAAGCTAAGAACTAAAAACTAAAGACTAAGAACTAAGAACAGTGTTACTTTCAGTTTCATTCCTCAAATCACCAACGCCACAACATTAAGCTTTAAATTTTTCAGTAATGCGTTTCATTGCCTCATTGACATTTTCGCGACTATTAAAAGCTGAAATACGGAAATAGCCTTCCCCTGCTGCGCCAAAGCCAGAACCAGGTGTACCGACTACGTTACAGTTAAACAATAATTTATCAAAGAAATCCCAGCTAGATAGTCCTTCGGGAGTTTTTACCCAAACATAAGGAGCATTTGTACCACCATAGACTTGAATTCCTGCTGCGGTTAGCTGTTCGCGGATAATTTTGGCGTTTTCTAAATAAAAGCTAATTAATTCTTTAATTTGGTCTTGTCCAGCTTCCGAATAAACCGCCTCTGCACCCCTTTGAACGATGTAGGATACGCCGTTAAATTTAGTCGATTGACGACGATTCCATAACTGCCAAATTTTCACATCTGAACCATCAGCAGCTTTGCCGATCAGATTTTGAGGAACTACAGTCAAGGCACAACGAGTCCCCGTAAAGCCAGCATTTTTCGAGAAAGAACGAAATTCGATCGCACAATCTTTTGCCCCTTCTATTTCAAAAATAGAATGGGGTAAATTAGGATCGCTAATGAAGGCTTCATAGGCTGCATCAAACAGAATTAGTGAACCATGCCCTTTAGCATAGTCTACCCAGGCTTTGAGGTGTTCTTTGGTAGCAGTTGCCCCTGTAGGATTATTGGGGAAACAAAGATATATTAAATCTACTTTTTCACTGGGAATTTCGGCAGTAAAGTTATTATCAGCACTAATCGGTAGATAAACTAAACCGCCGTACTTGCCATCTTCATTAGCTTCCCCTGTATGCCCTGCCATGACATTAGTATCAACATACACAGGATAAACAGGATCGGTGACAGCAATTGTATTATCGCTACCAAAAATATCTAGGATATTACCGCAATCGCATTTAGAACCGTCAGAAATAAAGATTTCCGCAGCATCAATATCACAACCGCGAGCTTGGAAGTCAGATTGGGCAATTTTCTCTCTTAACCAGAGATATCCCTGTTCTGGGCCATAGCCTTTAAAGGTAGAGCGATCGCCCATTTCTTGAGTTGCTGCAATCATTGCCTCACGACAAGCTGCGGGTAAGGGTTCAGTAACGTCTCCAATTCCTAGCTTGATAATTGGGGCATCGGGATGCTCGGTAGCATAAGCACTGACTCTTCTTGCAATTTCTGGAAACAGATATCCTGCTTTAAGTTTGAGATAATTATCGTTAATTCTTACCATTGATTTTTTTGCTACAAACGCCACTTTTAAAGCTTACTGTTATCTGGCAGGTTAGATCACAGGTTTTTTATTAATTGATAATTGATAATTGATAATTAGTTAATTAAGTGAAGTTTGATATACTTAGAAAATTACAAAGCAATGACTGCAATCTGTTCAGAGTTTTTATGACTATTGTTCAAGCCTTAGTTCCCAATTCACTCCCTCTCGATTTGAGCGCACTCAAACTTACCGACGAACAGTTTTATGAGCTTTGTCTTAATAATCCAGAACAGCCACTTGAATTAACTTCCGCAGGAGTTCTAGTAATTATGTCGCCAGTCGGCGGAGAAAGTGGAAAACGGGAAATGAACTTAGGTTCACAATTATTTGTTTGGAATCAAACTAGCAAATTAGGTGAAGTTTTTAGTTCTTCTACCATTTTTAAACTGCCGTTAGGTTCTAAAAGATCGCCTGATGTCTCTTGGGTAGAAATATCGCGTTGGAATGCTCTATCTGCTGAAGAACAAGAAAAATTTCCGCCACTAGCACCAGATTTTGTAGTCGAATTAAGATCCCGCACTGATAAACTATCAGATCTGCAAAACAAGATGCTGGAATATCAAGATAACGGAGTACGTTTAGGTTTACTTATTAATCCCCAAGACAAGCAAGTTGAAATTTATCGACTAGGAAAAAATGTTGAACTATTAGAATCACCTACCTCAGTAAACTGTGGTGATGTCTTACCAAATTTCAGTTTAGATCTAACAAAAATTTGGTAATTTTTGCAAGCTTTGTTATTCTGTTTTAATTGATCAGGAAAAAGTAAGAAGTTGCGGAAAATTGCTATAACTATAATTTATTTTACGTGCTTTAAATTATTAATTTTAGATATTTTAGGTTGTTAAAGATGAGCAGGAAGCAACAGTCAATAGCTAAAACTTTAGGGACTTATTTAATTTTGAGTGCGATCGCTTTTTTGATGTTGTTTCCGTTGTTGTGGTTGGTTGGCACATCGTTTAAGTCACCAACGGAAGATATCTTTGCTTTTCCCCCTCAGATATTACCTACTCAACCGACTTTTGAAAACTTTGTGACAGTTTGGCAGACTGAGCCTTTTGGACTTTATTTATACAATAGTGCGATCGTGGCAATTCTCACTGTTGGTTTAAACTTAATCTTCTGTTCTTTAGCTGCCTATCCTTTAGCTCGTTTAAATTTTCGCGGACGGGAATTAATTTTTGCTTTAGTTTTAGCGACGATCATGATTCCTTTCCAAATTGTGATGATTCCTTTATATGTCCTAGCGGTAAATTTGGGTTTAATCAACAATTATTTAGGAATTATTTTGCCTAATTTAACATCAGCATTTGGGATTTTTTTACTTAGACAAGCACTAAAAGCTGTTCCTTTAGAACTAGAAGAAGCTGCTCGTATTGATGGTTGTTCTGAACTAGGAATTTGGTGGAATGTGATGATTCCTGCAATTCGTCCTGCCTTATTTACCCTAGCAATTTTTGTTTTTATTGGCTCTTGGAGTGATTTTCTTTGGCCTTTAATTGTTTTAGATGATCCTAATTATTACACCCTACCTTTAGCAGTAGCTAATTTAGCAGGCTCTTTTTCTCTCGACTGGAGATTAATCGCAGCAGGTTCAGTTATTTCTATTGCCCCAATTCTATTATTGTTTTTATTTCTTCAGCGATATATTGTTCCTACTGATGTTGGTAGTGGAGTTAAGGGATAAAGAGTTAAGTAATAAGTAATAAGTAATAAGTAAACTATCAACTACGCTAAAGTTTAAGAAAACTGACTGTCCGAGTTTACCATGCGAGAAACCCAAAAAAAGCAATCGCTATCAGCTTTCCAAGTTTTCCTTAATACCCCTTTAGAAACTCAACTGGAACGCTCTGTTCACATTAATCCCCAAACTGCGGTCATTAAATTATTTCAAGATGTAGCTGTCACAGTTCCAGCTTATCAAGCTTGGCTAGAAGAGCAAAATATTGACCCTCAATCTATTCAAACTACACAGGACTTTCAATCTCTGCCTTTGTTAACTAAAACTAACTATCTTCAACGTTATTCCCTAAGTGATATTTGTTGGCAAGGAAAGCTAGAAAATTGCGATTTTATGGCTGTTTCCTCTGGCTCGACTGGAAAACCAACATTTTGGCCTCGTTCTCTTGCGGATGAATTTAATATTGCTACCAGATTTGAACAAATATTTCACGATAGTTTTCAAGCAGATACTCGACGTACCTTAACAGTAGTTTGCTTTTCATTAGGAACTTGGGTAGGGGGAATGTTTACCACAAGTTGCTGTCGTCATCTAGCTGCTAAAGGCTATCCCCTCACTATTGTTACTCCAGGGAATAACAAAACCGAAATTTTACGGGTTATTCGAGAATTAGCACCGTTGATGGAACAAACTGTTCTTTTGGGTTATCCACCTTTCCTGAAAGATGTAATTGATAGCGGAATAGCCGAAGGAATTGAATGGCAAGAATATGCAGTCAAGTTAGTAATGGCAGGAGAAGTTTTTAGCGAAGAATGGCGAGATTTAGTAGGAGAAAGAATAGGTTCAACCAGTCCCTGCTATGATTCTGCTTCTCTTTATGGTACGGCAGACGCGGGAGTATTAGGCAATGAAACTCCTTTAAGTATTAATATTCGTCGCTTTTTAGGGCGAAATCCTGAGATTGCCAGGAATTTATTTGGAGAATCTCGTTTACCAACTCTACTGCAATATGATCCTTTAAGTCGTTTTTTTGAAACTACCGACGAGGGAACTTTGTTGTTTTCTGGAGATAATGGCGTTCCTCTGATCCGTTATCACATTGGTGATCATGGGGGAATTATCTCTTACGAAGAGATGAGAGAATTTCTCAGCCATCATAACTTTGAGCCTCTAACAGAATTATCATCTCCAGACAACAGAGGTATACATCCTTTACCTTTCGTGTATGTTTTTGGTCGTTCTCATTTTACTGTGTCTTATTTTGGGGCGAATATTTACCCAGAAAATGTCATTGTTGGTTTAGAACAACCTGAGATCAGAGATTGGGTAACAGGTAAATTCGTGATGGAAGTCAAAGAAGATAGCGATCGCGATCGTTTTTTAGCCATTGCTGTAGAATTAGCACCACAAATTGTCGGTAATCTAGAGAAAAAAAACGCACTTACTTCTTCTATTCATACTCAGTTATTACGTCTCAATAGTGAATTTGCTAACTATGTTCCTTCTGAGTATCAGCTACCTCAAATAACTCTTTTCCCTTTTGGCGATCCAGAATATTTTCCCCTAGGAGTTAAACATCGTTATACTCGTCCGAAAGACGTTGGTAATTAAAAGTATGACATACAAAATAATAAGGTTCGTAGTTATTAGTTATTAGTTATTAGTTATTAGTTATTAGTTATTAGTTATTAGT
>CAYMWC010000313.1:0-5858 GCA_964393695.1 uncultured Pleurocapsa sp. | reverse complement strand
CTGTACTCAAAGCTGGTGGTGCTTATGTTCCTCTTGATCCTCATTATCCTCCTGACCGTCTCGCTTTGATGGTCGAAGATTCGGGATTATCTATTTTGTTAACTAAACAAGAGAGTGCGACTGTTATTCCTAACTATTTAGGTCAAACAATTTGTCTCGATACCCAATGGCATGAAATCGCTTCCAATTTGGGAGATGATTTGAATACTTCCGTACAACCTCATAATCTAGCTTACATTATTTACACTTCAGGCTCGACAGGTAAACCCAAGGGAGTGCAACTTGAACACCGAGGAGTAGTTAACTTTTTGCAATCGATGCAAACTGAGCCTGGCATTAGTACTGAGGATATTCTCTTAGCTGTTACTAGTATTTCTTTTGATATTGCGGTTTTAGAGTTATTTTTACCGTTATTGGTGGGCGCAAAAGTAATTATTGCTGCTCAACAAGTGACTGCCGATGCTAACCAATTATTAGAATTGATGTTGCGTACTGAGGCGACAATCATGCAAGCGACTCCTGCTACCTGGAGGATGTTGGCAGCAGCTAGATGGCAGGAAATGCCTGCTTTGAAAATGCTTTGTGGTGGTGAACCTCTACCCCATGATCTAGCGAAATTAATGTTGCAGAAATGTTCTTCTTTGTGGAATGTTTATGGCCCTACAGAGGCTACGGTTTGGGCAACTGTCTATGAAGTTAAATCTGATTTTGACTCGATTCCCATTGGTCATCCTCTGGCTAATACTCAAGTTCGCATTTTAGATGCTCATGGACAGTTAGTACCTATTGGTGTGGCAGGAGAAATTCATCTTGGTGGGGTACAGTTAGCTCGTGGTTATCTTAATCGTCCTGACTTGACCGCAGAGAAGTTTATTTTTAATCCCAATAATCCATCAGAGCGATTGTATAAAACTGGGGATTTAGGACGCTATTTAGCAGATGGTAATGTTGAATGTTTAGGACGAATTGATAATCAGGTTAAAATTCGCGGTTTTCGGATTGAGTTAGGAGAAATTGAATCTCATCTTGGTTCACATTCTTTAGTTAGTAATTGTGTGGTTGTGGCTAGAGAAGATGTGCCTGGAGATAAGCGGTTGGTGGCTTATATCGTCGCTGAAAATAAAGTACCTACTGTTAAAGAGTTACGGCAGTTTTTGGAATTAACTTTACCGCAGTATATGATTCCTAGTCATTTTGTGATTTTAGAACGTTTTCCTTTAACTCCTAACGGTAAAATTGACCGTCGTGCTTTACCTGTACCAGAGTTGGAGATATCGACAGAGAATTTTATCCCTCCCCGTAATGAACTAGAGCAAAAGCTGGCTCTAATTTGGCAAGAGATTTTAAATCTTGAGGCGATCAGTATTCAAGATAACTTTTTTGAATTAGGTGGACATTCTTTATTAGCTGTTCAGCTATTTGACAAAATCGAAAAAACTTTCGAGAGAAAATTACCTTTAGCTACTCTTTTTCAAGCCCCAACAATTGAAACGTTAGGAGACATACTTGCTTCAACAGAAATGAAGGTTTGGGATTCTTTGGTATTACTTAAACGAGGTAATTTAAATCAAGCTCCCTTATTTTTAGTCCATGATGCTGATGGCGAAACTATGTTGTATTCAGGTTTGGCAAATCATCTCCAAGATGATCGACCTGTATACGGGATAAGACCTTACAGCCAAGAAGGTTTTCCAATCATGCATACTCGAATTGTTGATATGGTCAATTATTACATTCAGGAAATACGTAAAGTTCAACCCCAAGGACCTTATTTGGTCGGAGGCTTGTGTGCAGGTGGAGTTTTGGCATTTGAGATTGCTTGCCAACTTCAAGCTCAAGGTGAACAAGTTCCTTTGGTAGCGATTATTGATGCTATTGATGTTCAGGAGCTAAATTTTGACAAATATATTATGCAAAATCGGATGAGTCGTCTATCAAATACTATTGGTAAAAAATCCGAAAGTAACGGTAAGCGAAAAATTGGCTCTGTTCTTAAGACTTTAATTAATAAAATTAAAAACTTCTTAGTCTACGAAAGTAGTACCAAATTTAAGACGTTTAGGCAAAAGTTACAAATTAGGCTGTTTAGATATTATCTCGACCGAGGACTGGCATTACCTCAATTTTGTCGCCATATTTCCGTCAGAAGCGTTTATGAAATGGCAAGGGAAGAATATACTCCATCTATTTTTGAAGGTAAATTGACTCTTTGGCGAGCCATTGGCAAGATAAATACAAATGATTTATTTGATGATACACCAGCAGCTAGCGTTACCAAAGATCCCCTATTTGGTTGGGGTAGACGTTCAACCAATGGAGTCGAATCATTTGATATTGCTGGAGGTCATTCAAGTATGCTTCAAGAACCAAATGTACAGATCATGGCAGAAAAAATGCAAGCTTGTATCAATTTTGCCTTAGCGGATGAAGAAATTAGCGATCGCTCATTAACAGCCACATCAAAATAATTATTAATTTAATCTACTAATACCAATGTCCAGTCAAACCCAATCGCGAGATTATCCCTCGTTACTAGTTGTCATCGTTAATTATCGAACTCCCAAGCTAACTATTAATTGTTTACACTCTTTGAGCAATGAAGTTAAAACCTTATCGGGAGTCAGAGTTGCAGTCGTCGATAATGCTTCTGGAGATAACTCCTTAGAACAAATCAATACTGCCATTCAAACAGAAGGTTGGCAGGAATGGGTATCTTTAATTCCCTCACAACACAATGGTGGTTATGCTTTTGGTAATAATTTGGCTATCCGCCCTGCCTTAGCATCTCCTAATCCACCAGAATATTTTTATTTACTGAATCCCGATACTGAAGTTCGCCCTGGCGCACTTAAAACTTTATTAGATTTTACGGAACAGCATCCTCAAGTAGGTATTGCTGGCAGTAGTTTAGAAGTTGAGGCTGGAAAGCTTTGGCCGATCGCTTTTCGTTTTCCTACTATTTTAAGCGAACTTGATGCTGGTTTGCGTCTCGGTCTAGCTTCTAAGCTCTTATCTAACTGGGTTGTTTCTCGCACTATGAATGATCAAGCCTGTCAAGTTGACTGGCTACCAGGAGCAAGTATGATGATTCGTCGTGAGGTGTTTGAATCAGTAGGATTAATGGATGAAGGGTATTTTCTCTACTACGAAGAAACTGACTACTGTTTACAGGCAAGAAAAGCAGGCTGGTCTTGTTGGTATGTCCCCCAAAGCCGAGTCATGCACATTGCTGGACAGAGTACTGGGGTGACAGAAAATACTTCTAAAAATAAACGTTTACCAAAATATTTATTTGAATCAAGACAACGATATTTTGTCAAAAATCATGGCTGGTTATATGCAGCTTTAGCTGATGCTGTCTGGATTGTCAGTTTTAGCCTCTGGAGAATACGACGGTTTATTCAACGCAAGCCAGATATAGATCCTCAGCATTATCTTTGGGATTTTATTCGTAATAGTGTTTTGTTTAAACCAGTTACTCAAGTAGCAAGTAGCAAGCAAGTAGCAGATAGCAAGTTTCCTTTAGGTAGTAGTTAGTGGGTAGTAGGTAATAAATAAAGCTTAAAGCCTAATTATCAGTAATCAGTAATCAGTAATCAGTAATCAGTAATCAGTAATCAGTAATCAGTAATTAATAACCCCATGTGGCATCTCAAATTTAAAAATTTATTCATACTAAATATTATTATTCTCAGTATACCGACTGTTTTACTTGGT
The DNA here is from genome assembly GCA_964393695.1 of uncultured Pleurocapsa sp. GTDB lineage: Bacteria > Cyanobacteriota > Cyanobacteriia > Cyanobacteriales > Xenococcaceae > Waterburya. Next base: position 2,141 of record CAYMWC010000313.1, on the reverse strand, counting down.
GCTATATCTGGTTGTGTAGCTCAAATAAATAGCAAAGATATTGGGACAAATACTAGTCTGAGAGCAGAAAGCGCAATAAAATCTCAGCAAAATTCTCTGACTGGCAAATTTCCGATGGGCATTAACCTTTCGGGTGATGTTAGTTGGTCAAGAAGTAAGATGTGGGTCAATATAGCTAAAAGTGCTAGAGATTGGGGTTATATAGATAAACCTTATCAGCCAAATCCTGGGCTTAAATTATCTGAGCAAGGATATCCCTTGTCTGATGCTGGACTTTGGTTTGAGGGATATGAATATGAGCCTGGAGTTTGGCAATTTTCCTATCAAGGAAGTGGAAATATTGCTTTTGGAGTCGGAGGCAGATTGCTTAATGTTAATAGAGATGCAAATGGGACTGTTACAGGAACTTTCCAAAGGTCTAATAAAAAACGTGCAGATGGTTCATTGATTCCCATACACTTAATGTTGCGGAATATAGACCCGAATAATCCACCATCTAATTTAAAAATTGTTGCCCCTGGATACGATTTGAATTCTCAAGCTGTTTATACCCAAGAGTTTTTAGACTTTATTAAACCGTTTAAAATTCTGCGTTACATGGACTTGATGGAAACCAATCATAGCACCATTAAAACTTGGAGCGATCGCGTTAAACCCAATGCACCAGGTAAAGGTGTTGCTTATGAGGATTTGATTGAACTGTCTAATGTCACCGCTAAAGAAGCCTGGATTACTCTACCCCATCTGGCTGATGATGATTATCTACGCCAAACGGCAAAATTATTTGCTCAAAAGTATGATCCAAACCTCAACCTGTATTTAGAGAATAGTAACGAATTATGGAACAGAAGTTTTACTCAAAGCCGTGATTTGGAGTCATCTATTATTACCAAGCTGATCGCCGAAGAAGGCTTAACTGAAGCAGAAGCTATTGCTAAAATGAGACAAGAGCAATTACCACAAAAAGCAGTTGTTGATCGGCTTTGTCATATTTCTCATATTTTCCGTCAAGAATTTGGGACTAGAGCAGATAAAATTAAACCTGTGCTAGCAGGACAGGCTGCTAATAGTTGGCACATTAGAAAAGGCTTGGAACATCTAGTAGCAACGGGGACACAAGAGTCTTGTAATCTTGAGGCGATCGCGATCGCTCCCTACATTAATACTCAATACGGTCCTCGTTTTAATCCTGCTTCCTTAGACGAAGTATTCGCAGAGATGAATAATTTTTATGAAACAAAAGTTAAAGGAGGTATTGTAGAACACGCACAATTAGCTAAACAATATAATTTAAAACTTTATGCCTATGAAGGAGGACAGCACCTTAACGGCGAAAGTGCTTTAGATATTAAAACTGCTGCCCAAAATGATCCTCGTATGGGCAAATTATTACAAGACTATTTTTGCTTCTGGAAAAATTCTGGGGGAGAAGATTTTGTGTTTTTCTCTAGCATTACTGATAATTCTAAATTTGGTCATTGGGGTTTAAAAACTAGTATTAATGAAGGAGAAACCGTTAAGCATAGTGCTGTTATCAATATGATTGAGCAAGGGTCATGTCTTTAACAGTGAACAGTAATCAGTGAGCAGTTATCAAAGTAGGAAGTCGGAAGGAAAAAATTGAATTTGAATGGAACACCAAGAGCAGAATTTGAAATAGATGTTTCTCTTGTCTCCAATTTATTGGCAGAGCAACACCCAGATTTACAACATCTAACAATCTATCCCGTTGATTCTGGTTGGGACAATGCCATATTTCGACTAGGCAAAAATTTATGTCTAAGATTTCCTCGTCGCCAAGTAGCAGCAAATCTCATCGCTAATGAGCAAATCTGGCTGCCTGTATTAGCAGAGCGACTACCTATACCTATTCCAACTCCTTACAGATTGGGTAAGCCAGGACAAGGTTATCCATGGCAGTGGAGTATTCTGCCGTGGCTAGCTAGTGTAACTGCTGACCAACAACCACCTCATCCTAATCAAGTAAAACGCTTTGTTTTGTTTTTGCGATCGCTACATATACCTGCACCTGTTAATGCACCAGTAAATACGGTAAGAGGTGTGCCATTGTCTCAGCGAGTAGTTTCTGTAGAAGAACGAATGCAAAGGTTAAAAAGAAAAAGCAATCTGATTACTTTAGA
>CAYMWC010000312.1:0-5861 GCA_964393695.1 uncultured Pleurocapsa sp. | reverse complement strand
CGATCGCTTTACGTCAAGAGATTGAGTCTACAGCAGTTAAGCTTCCCTTGGAATTGAGCGATCGAGAATATGTAGCAGTAGAAAATCAATCAGAAACTGCACAGTAGTCAACAGTAGGGGTGATTAATTCATCAGTTGCCCCTACCAAAAAATATCATGAAACCAACTTTTGATCGTAACAACTGGCAACAGGCATTGATTGAAACTAATTTACTGATTATTGGTTTCAATGCTTGGAATGGTTATTTGAAGACAGGACGGGGTGTAGTTGTTTGTACGACTAATTCCCCTTTACTCGATCGCTTTGGGGAAACTTTTAAAACTCAACATCATATGAATGGACATATTTTAGATGCGGTAGATAAATACAATCCCGAACAAGATCTCATCTTACTTTTGGAATCGGGTACGAGAGTTTCCTTTTTTTACCTGAAAAATCTCCCTATAACTCCACCTGAATGTTATCAGAAGGTCAAGCAAGCTTGGTCAGAATTTCAGCTACCAACAAATCACCAGCACTTCTCAAAAATTTAATTCATTCATTAAACAATATTATGACTCAACACACCCTATTCGTTTGTAGCCTTTGTCGATTTTCTGAGAATCAAAACAAAAAACACGGACTCTCAGGAGGACAACACCTAATTCAAGAATTAGAAAAAGGCTTAGAAAAATATGAATGGCGCGATCGCGTTATCATCAAACCCTTATCCTGTATGGCTGCTTGTCGTCGTTCCTGTGCGGTAACTCTAGCTGCTGATGATAAGTTGACCTTTATTTTCAACCAGCTTTCACCTGTTAAGTCTGCACCCGAACTATTAGAATTTATCGAACAATATGTTACCACGTCCCAGGGAAAAGTTCCTTACAGAGAGCGTTCTCGAACTATTCAGCAGGCTACTGCCTTTATCTTACCGCCTCTAGCAAGTTCATCATAAATTATTTATTCATAAAGGGCGCAATATTGCGCCTAGACTGTTAAGACAAATTGCTAGCGATACAACTTGACGATTGAAGAGTTTTTGGAAAATCGTTAGTTTTTAATAATTTACGGTTTGATGATTTTAACTCAATGCGATCGCTAATAAGGCTAATATTTAGATTTTTTAGCTCTCCAATAAATTAAGAAAAATCCGTGTTTCTATCAGTGTAATCACAAAAGTTATGAGAATAAGCTGGAACAGAAGAACCTAAACTGTGAAGCATGGAAGTCAAAGAATTAAAGTTTCTCCTCAAGCTTATTGGTAAGAATAATTATTGTGGAAAGATTAGCGAACTCAAGCCGAATAGTAAAACTAAGATTTCAGAGACACAAAGTATCTGTCGGAACTTGTGCGATCGCGAATTGGTAGCCTGTAGCGAAACTGTTACCAAAATAAAGATTAACTCTGCTGGGTTAGCATTACTTAATCTAGATGCAGATAATTTACCAGTCACTACCAATGAACTAAAAATCCTCAAAGCTTGCGCTAGTAAAGTAATTACTCCTGGCAAAACTAAAGTTACTCCTGCTAAAAAAAGAGAAGAACTCATAACTAAGTTAGTAGAACAAGGTTTAATGGGGTTCAGCATATAAAACCCAAATTGCTATCAGGTAAATATTCTAGTTATTCTTTTAGCTACCAGTCAGTAGATAGCTCATTTATCGGTATTTTGTGGCATGAAGAACCTAACTTAACCAAATTTTCTAATGTGATGAAAGCTTGTACTAAGGCAATTGAATCTAGTCAAAACCTTAGCTTGATTCTGATTCGCTCTGAATTTATGGGAACTAAAAAAAATAAAGGATATCAAATTTATCAACAAATATTTAATAATTCATCCCATCGTCATCTTGAATCTAGCTTAGAATCGGTTCACTATTTAAAGACTTATCAAAAGTTAGTTAATGATGCTATTTCTGGGGATTTAGTTTTAAATTTTGAGCCTTTAACATTAACCGATTTAGAAGGATTAGTTCGTCAAACAAAAATTTTACATCCATGCAGCTTGCTACAAGATTTAAAAATTGTCCCCGTCCATCCTATAAACAAGCCAGGTGTAGGAAAACCAAAAGAGCCACCAATACTTATAGACGTAAAAGAATTTCTACTCAATTTAGTAAAACATCATCATTTATTAGGACAACAAATATTAATTCAACAAGTCAAAAGTCAATTTACTGAGATAGTAGAAGCAACCATAGAAAATCTGATTCAAGAACTAGCTAAAGAACAGAAAATATCTATTGTTAATCCTAACGCCAAACCGAAAGAGCGATTAATTTGTTTAATACCTCAAGCAGCAGCAGGAGCAAGTAAATGAGTCAATTTGATCGCTACTATCAACAAGGTTTATTACTTCTGAAACAAGGAGATAATCGAAGTGCGATCGCTGCACTAACCCAAGCTATTAAATTAGAACCTAATTATGTTAATGCTTATAGTTTTCGGGGAGAAGCTCATAGCGGACTCAAAAACTATACAGAAGCACTCGCTGATTTTAATAGAGCGATCGCCATAAATCCTCAGGAAGCATATCTCTATTGTCTGCGAGGTTGGACAAAAGAGGAATTAAAAGACTATCAAGGAGCAATCTTGGACTTTGATCGCGCTATTGCTCTTAATTACCATGATGTAAATGTTTATATTAGTAGAGGATATGCTCATCGAGTTTTAGGAAGTCTACAAAATGTGATCGCGGATTTTACAAAAGTTATTCAGTACTGAAGCGATTCACCTCAATCCCAAGTATTTAGAAGCCTACGTAAATCGCGGAAATGTCTACGCCAGATTAGATAAGCATGAATTAGCAATTAAAGACTACACCAAAGCCATAGAAATTGATCCTAATATAGTTGCAATTTACCAAAATAGAGGAAAGGCTTATGCAGAAAGTCAAGAAAGTCATAAAGCGATCGCTGATTGGCAACAAGGAATAAAACTGCTTCAAGATCGAGACGATATATCTGCAAATACCATTAGGGCAGTATTATTGAATTTAATTGAAGCAGAATCAGCCAAAAATCAATCAAACTTACCAGAAGAGCGAGATAATTCTTGGTTAGGAGGAATAGGAAAAAAATTAGGTGACTTTTTTGGCAAAGATAGGGAATCAGCAGCAGCTTCTACTCAAGCACAAGAATATCTTAAATATGCCACAGATGCGATCGCACAAAAAAACTATCAACAGGCGATCGCGTATTTAAATGAGGCGATTGAAATAGATTCTAATATAGCTTTAGCTTACCTAAATAGGGGAAGTTGCTATTTAAACTTGAAACAACCGCAACAAGCTCTTGCTGACTACAATCGAGCTATTGAAATAGATTCTAACTTTGCCTTAGCTTATTTTAATCGCGGACAATTGTATTACTTTGCTGACAAATGGCACAAGGCGATCGCCGATTTTAGCAAAACGATTCAACTTGAGCCTAATAATTATCGTGCTTATGTTGAGCGTGCTACTGTTCGTAGTAAACTTGAAGATCTTCAAGGAGCGATTGAAGATTATGATTGTGCTTTAGCAATTAATCCTCATGATTTTATTGCTTATTTTCAGAGAGGAAATACTTACTTTGAACTAGGCAATTTATCAGAAGCAATAGCTAGTTATACAAAAGCAAGTGAAGAAAACTCGGCTCATCCTTTTATTTATTTTATGCGAGGAGAGGCATATCGAGAATTAGGCGAAACTTTAGCTGCTTATAAGGATTACGAACAAGCAGCCATGCTATTTGAGAGACAAGGCGATCGGGAAAACGCGAAGATAGCAATTGAAGCTGCCACAGCATTAGCAACAGAGATACATACTGAGGATGAAGATATAGACAGAGAACTAACCTTAATCTATCGTCCCAAATACACAGAGCATGAAACTATTAGCGATCCTAGTATTGCCGATCTCGAACGAGTAATTGATGAACTATATCAAGAAGCTCAATATCTTATCCAAGAAGGGGTTAGTCGCTTTACAGGGCATTTTATCCTCGAAGATTTTGAGCAACGCCAACCTCTTTGAAGCAGATTTACAGGGTATTAATCTTAGTCATGCTTGCTTAGTTGGCGCGGATTTACGACGTGCAAACCTAACTAGAGCCAACCTAGCTGAAGCCGATCTCAGGGATTCTTGTTTAATTGAAGCCGATTTACGAGGTGCAAATCTTGAAGGTACAAAGTTTGAAGGTGCTATCTACGACGAAGACACTGAATTTCCTGATGATTTTGACCCCGAAGCAGCAGAAATGGAATTTTATGCTTATGAAGAAGATGATGATGATGGTGATAATAAATCTATTTCGGACTCGGCAGATTCATACTATCTAGAGACAGCAGAAGAAATTCTTGGTTTAATTACTCACATTAAAGCTTTTGAAACTTTGTGGTTGGATACGGAATTAGCTGACTGGCAAACTAAACATCCCCGACTATCTTTAATTCAAATTTTATCTAATCCCAAAGATATAACAGGAAAATCAACCTATATTCTTGATGTTTTAGACAAGCCAGAAATAGTGTCAGAATTTATCAAGCAAATTATGGCAAATGCTAGTATTGAAAAGGTTTTTCACAATGCTAGTTTCGATCTAAGATATCTTGGCGGAAAAGAAAAAGCCAAAAATATTACTTGTACCTACAAAATCGCACAACAAATCTCTAAAGAAGTTTTGGGGACTAATAACCTTAAACTAAAAACTCTTGCTGTGGAATTGTGTAAGTTTCCTGAAGCAGAAATCGCCAATGAACAGGGAAGTGACTGGGGAAAAAGACCTCTCATACTAAATCCTGTTCTCATAGGTCACTTTAAGGTGATGTAAGTCAGAAGTACCACAAGGGTATAACATCAGAAGTCAGAAGTCAGAAGAGTTACAACTACTTTTACAAGATTAATAAAGGTATATTTTGTCAATCGGATTTAGTATGAATTATTAATTAATAATCGCGCTGATTGTAATGCCGATAAAATCTTTGATCGCACTTTCGTATCAACAGAATCTAAACTGCAATTTAACTTTAACTTACCTGATGGTAATCAACAGCCGATAGTCGGAAGATTGGACTGTCTGATTTATGACTATAGCAAGGATCGTCCTTGTGTAGTTGAGTTAAAAACTTACGCTCCTGTCGATCCTTCGGCACAGTTGGCACAGGTTGCTCTATATAGCTATATGATTCATCAGACCAAAAAAGTACCTGTTGACTCTGCTGTATATTGTGTTCTACCAGAGTTTAAGGAATATTTTTATACTTGGTCAGAACTCGAAACCAATGTGCATCAAGTAATTCCCTTCAAATTACAACAGATGCAACAATGGCTACAATGGCAACCATCACAAGCCGATGCACCACCGCCAACAAGTAATTCCGCTCTCTGTAATATATGTCCTCAGCAAGAAAAATGTCAAAGCTATTTTCCCTTTAATAATGATGAACCGCCGAAAAATTCCCCTCCACCACTACCAGATAAGCCCAAGCCAGCGATCAATCCTGAGCCAATTGGTCGAGAATTAGTAGAAATCCTCAAATCATTTAAAGTCAATGTTGAATATATTGGTGCGATCGCATTTAAGGCTAATATTTAGCTATGAATCTGGTGTTTATTCTTTCAATATCTTTTGATATTTTATTAGATGATTGTCGCAATACTCTAAAAACAAGCTTCAAATCATAAATGTCAGTGTTTTTACAAATTAAACTCAGGCGATCGCGCCCCGATTGATCGACAAACATCAATTGGTAGATGTCTTACTGATTTTAATTGTTCTTTATTATTGTTGTGACAGTTTTTGGGCGCAACATTAAACTGTGGGATAATTCAATCAAGCCTTGCGATCGCCTATTGGTTACTATCCTGGCTAAAATATACGATAAATAAAGAATCAA
>CAYMWC010000311.1:0-5865 GCA_964393695.1 uncultured Pleurocapsa sp. | reverse complement strand
TGTGGAAGTCGGCGGTTCGAGTCCGCCTAGCCCAACTCAAATTTGTTTATTCATTTTCTTTGAAAAACTCTTCCCCTAAAAATTGCCTAATTTCTCGATCGCGTAATAAACAGCTCTCATTAATCTGAGAGAGATTTTTACACTCACTTGACTCTGACAAAACCGCAGCGGTCAAAAGCTTATTGTGATCCTGAGACTGCCGAAGTTGCTTTACTTCTTGCTCTAAAGATTCAATTCGATCTACCAAAGTACGAATTACTACTGCTTCAGAATCAGGTAAATTACCGTGTTCTAGGGGGTCTACCTTAACTCCTGAACGATAAACGATTCTCCCTGGAATACCAACTACAGTGCAGTTAGAAGGTACATCTCGCAACACTACCGAACCCGCGCCAATCCTCACATTATTACCAATTTGAATATTACCCAAAACTTTAGCACCACCACCAACAACTACATTTTCTCCCAGGGTGGGATGACGTTTACCTGTTTCTTTGCCTGTACCCCCGAGAGTCACTCCCTGATAAATCAATGAATAATCGCCGACGATCGCAGTTTCACCAATTACTACTCCCATACCATGATCAATAAATACACCTTTACCAATCTGTGCGCCAGGGTGAATTTCGATCCCTGTGAAAAAGCGAGCCAGATGAGAAATGAAGCGAGGTATGAAAGGAATACCAATTTTGTATAACCAATGGGCAAAACGGTGAAAAAATAAAGCTTGTAGACCTGGATAACAAACTAAGACCTCTAGCCAATTGCGGGCAGCAGGGTCACGTTCAAAGATAATGCGAAAGTCAGCAATTAAAGAGGAAAGCATTAGTGTTATCCTTTAATGACTACTGTTTGATAGTAACGAAACTATTTTATCGCTTTCTAGCCATTTCTGAACTCTACAAATAGGCGTAATATCCGTTCTTGCTCCTTACCCTTCAGCTTTCATGTTTCATCTTTTCTTATAGTGTTTTTAAAACCTCAGCATTTTGAATCAGCCAATTGTCGCCTTGACGTATTAATTGGTAACGTACCAGTAAGTTATCGTTATAAGATTGAGTCTGATCTAGCTGTCCTGACTGATAATGTTGGGCAGCTTCTTTGACTTCAGCTTCTACGGTAGCTTTGTTAGCATCTTGGGGATCAAGCTTTGCAGAGCGCATGGTAATCTGATGTTCGTATTCTCGATAAAAATCTCCCTGCTGATAAGCCACAGCCCTCTCACGCCAAGTAGTTAGTAGTGGTTCTGCCAAGATTTTATTTAACTGCTCAATTTGGTGTTGTTTGCCAAAAGCTGCTGATTTGCTAGTTAACCATTCTTGAATGACCTGTTTAGAAGTTTCAGTCAAGGTTACTTTGGATTTAACAGCCACAGGTTTAGCTGGTGCAGTCGGCAATTCTACAGTCGGTTGAGAAACAGCGATCGCCAGTTGGGCTGGATCTGAGTTAGCTGTCTTGGAAACAGGGTTGAGGAATAGCTTGGTAGCAATAAAGCCAAGGGTTCCTACACCCAAAACTAGACTCAAGATAAATAACCAACCTTTCCACAGAGTAGCTGGCTCAAATTTATGTTTACGGGCAACTCGTCTTTTCTTACTGCTTTTACTTTTTTTACTTTGACTTGGAGTTTTCTGTTGCACCGCTGGGGAAACAGCTTGAGTTCTGAGCGGTGGTTTTAGTGGTAGCGAGGGATATTTCGCTGCTTGAGAATTTGGCAGCTGGGTTTTGGAAACTCGGGTAACTGTTGAGCGATGTTTGGGTTTAGTTACCGTTTGAGAAGCTACTGAACGATTTCTTTCTAGGGTTGCCGTACCTAAAACACCTTGACTAACTCCTGCAACGGCCAGCTCTCTGGTAGATTGCTTAATTCGATTTGAGGGGGCGGTTTGGGCTGTTGTTGTTTTTTCGCTAGAGAATATACTACGCCAACGGGATAAAATTCCTGTTCCCTTGATTTTAGACTGACTAATGCAACTACTAGCTTTTGATTGAAAAGTCAGATCACTCGAGTTGTGAGCCATAGCTAAGCCGTTGGCAGGCACTAATTCTTCTAAATATTTTTGAACTTCTTGCTCAGCAAAATATTCCTTGAGAGTTAATGGGTTACCGACTAAGTCAATAAATTGAGCAAGTACATCTTCTTGTAACCATTTTTCACTGTAAAAACAGATTCCAGGCAACCAATCGATACTTTCTGGACTGTGTTGCTGAACTTGTTTCAATTTGCTGGTATCTTGACTGGTTTGTAGCTTTTTAATTGCTTTTTCTGTATGTCCTAGTAACAAGGATGCTACCGCTTGCTCCCAAGCAACATCTTGTTTGTCGCTTAAAAGCTCTAGCTTGCGTTGGGCGCGTAGTACTAGTTCAGGTTGTTTGAGACTAAATCCTCGTCCTAAAAGAGCATAGACAGCTAAATAATTAGCGATCGCCGAGTCACTTTGAGCTTCACTGTCAAATAGCTGTTGTTGTTCTGCTGAGGTCAAATAGGTTCTCAACTGCTGAATAAAACATAAAAACTGGTCAAAACTCAACCCAGAAAGATCTTCTCCCTTCCCTTCAATCCCCTGGCGTTGAAGCAACATTTCTCGTAGTAGTTGAAAACCTTGACCTCGTTCGAGAGAATTGACTGGATTTTGGGAAATTAATTCTAAAACTCGATAGGGGCGTAATTTATATAAATCCAACTCTAGTTCTTCTTGAATCTGAGGAAATAAATTTTCTTGCTTGAGCAAATCTAGCCCCAATTGCTCGGATAGGGCTGCATTTTCATACTCGCGCTGATGCCACTGTTCTCGTCCCAACTCTAAATAAGCCAATCCCAAAGCCAGAATAATATTTTCTTGTGTTGCCTTCCTAGTTACTTCGTCCTGTTGTCGCTGAAGTGCAGTAAACTCTTGACTATTATAAAAATCAATACCTAGCTTGAGAGCTAATTCATATTCACCAAATTCATGAAAAATCAGCAATGCCCCGACCAACTGTGCAGGAGAAATTTCAATGGTCGGATTGGTTAAAACCGTGGTTGATTGAGGATTTTCAGGCATTAATTCGGTTGCTGGTGCTGTTGTCGTCTCGCTGATTGCTGTTACGACTCCTGTTTCCACTGACTGCATATTCACAAAAAATTGAGCATCATAAGCAGCTTTTTGTTCTGAATCAGACAAAACTTGATAGGCGTGCTGAATTAATTCCCGGCGAGCCTGAATTGCTTGCTCATTATATTCTCGGCGAGGCTGTTGCAGCAGGCGATCGCTATAAGCTTGCTCCAATTGTGGAGGCTGAGCTTGAATAGTTACGCCTAAAATTTGGTAGTAGTCGAGGGGGATACGCACGATGATTAAGTTCCTCGGACGGCTTTAACGTCCTGGTAAGTGACAAGTAAGTATTAAATTATGCATTTCTTTTTAGTAACTTGACCAGTAACTTTAAATATTTAGAATAGTCTAGCGAACTTCAAGGCTCACACCTAATTTTTGCCAGCATTCTAACTTAGCTTTGGCAAATAACAGAAAAAATTTAGAATTAGTTAGAGAAAATATAAATAACTGTAAATTTTGTTAAAAAACTATGAATCAATCCAAGCCTAAAATTATTGTTATTGATGATGACCCAACTGGTTCACAAACGGTACACAGTTGCTTGCTATTAATGCGCTGGGACATAGCTACCCTCAAACAAGGTTTACAGGATGATACTGCAATTATATTTATCTTAAGTAATACCAGGGCAATGAATCCCGAACAAGCAGCAGCTACAACCAGAGAAATTTGTCAAAATTTAAAAATTGCGATCGCTGAACTCAATATTCAAGATTTTCTGGTAGTTAGTCGTTCTGACTCAACTCTTAGGGGACATTATCCGCTAGAAACTGACGTAATTGCCCAAGAATTAGGTGATTTTGATGCCCATTTCCTGACTCCTGCTTTTTTTGAAGGCGGCAGAATTACTACCGATAGCACCCACTATCTTTTAATCGAGGGAGTCAAGACTCCCGTTGCCGAAACCGAATTCGCCCAGGACTCGGTATTTAGCTATCATCATAGCTATTTGCCCGACTATGTTGCCGAAAAAACCCAGGGGCAAATTCCCCCCGAAGCAGTAGTTAAATTTTCCCTAACCGATATTCGGAGTGGTCAAATTCGTCAACGCCTGTTACAACTTACTGGTAATCAATGTGTTGTTGTCGATGGAGAAACTCAAGCCGATTTTGACTTATTCGCCCAAGCAATTTTACAAACCAGTGCAGTAGGTAAACGCTTTTTATTTCGTTCTGCTGCTAGTTTATTAACTTCTCTAGCTCAACTAGGAGAACAGCCAATCCCACCAGAGGAGATGGCACAATATAAGCCAACAGACAAACCTGGTGTAGTTCTGGTTGGCTCTCATGTACAGAAAACTACTCAGCAATTAAATCAACTCTTAACTGAAGAAGGAGTAGTGGGTATTGAGGTAGATGTAGCACGTTTGCGAGTTCCAACTCAGACAAAAGCAACAATTCTCCAAGAAACCCTCGATGCAGTCTGGCGAGTATTTAATCAAGGCAGCACCCCAGTAATTTATACCAGCCGGGAAGAGCTAAGTTTTGCTGATATTCAACAACGTCTGCAATTTGGGGTATTAGTATCGGCTTTGTTGATGGAGATAGTTCAAGGTCTGCCTGAGTCTATTAGTTTTTTAATTAGCAAAGGAGGAATTACGTCCAATGATGTACTGAGTGTTGGTTTAAATTTGACAGCGGCCAGACTTTTAGGTCAAATTTTCCCAGGATGTTCGGTAATTCGCACAGAACCAACTCATCCTCAATTCCCGAATTTACCAGTGGTTTTATTCCCTGGTAATGTCGGTGAGCAAGACAGTTTAGTTACTGTTTGGTCTCGCTTAAGAAACTTCTAATCTTTGATCTAGAGAAATTTACGCTAGTATGTGAAGCGTGAATACATAACTACTCACCAAGTAGACATACGGATGATCAGGATAGTTGCATGAATTTTGAGCCTACTATCTCTTTAGATAAAACTGACGATTTGCCTGATTCGTCTCCCCTAGTTAATCGCTACTCACAAATCTGCCTGAGGAATGATGGTGATCAACTATTGTTAGTACTGCCTAACCAAGCTGAAATTAATTCAGATTTACCTTGGTCGGAAACTTGGCAGGAATTAAAGCACCTGTTAAAAGCCAAAGAACAGTCTTGGCAGATAGGCACAAAAGTCTGTTTGGTTGCTCAGGATCGGCTGCTGGATGCCAGGCAATTGCAAACAATTGCTGAAACTTTAGATGAAGTGAAATTATCTTTGTCGAAAATCAGCACCAATCGGCGACAAACAGCGGTAGCAGCAGCTACCAGTGGCTATTCTGTCCAACAGGAGAGCCTTGTCGAACCTTTAGGACACGAACAAACCACTGAAGATAATCTGCTGGCACCGATGTTAGCAGAGCCACTTTATTTACAAAGTACAGTACGCTCAGGGGTAGAAATACGCCATCCAGGCACAATCGTCATTTGTGGAGACTTAAATCCTGGCGGAAAAGTAATCGCTGCTGGGGATATTTTAGTCTGGGGACGTTTACGAGGTATTGCCCATGCAGGAGCGCAAGGAAACCATCAATGTCGAATTGCAGCCCTACAAATGGAATTTACCCAATTGCGGATTGCCGATGCTGTGGCGAGAGCGCCCAAAATAAGACCAAGACGTTTATCACCAGAGTTGGCTTTTATAACTACTGACGGCATATTTTTGGCTCAAACTCCTGAGTTTACCAAAAACTATATTTTTTCGCCGTCAAAAAAGGCATGGGTTGATAAAAATCAAGCAAAATAACTACAGCTACACAAATCGTAAGCAAGCAATATGAGTCGTATAA
>CAYMWC010000310.1:0-5876 GCA_964393695.1 uncultured Pleurocapsa sp. | reverse complement strand
AATCTATTTCTACCGTCTTTTTTCTCACGAATTTATTTTTCGGACAAGTCTAATATCGACTGACAGCCTACACGACTTTACTCAACCAAATCGGGACATCTTACGAAGAACTGCGATTAATCAGAACTGCCTCGGATGAAGATCGACAAGCCTTAGCTGCGCGACTTGGTATTAGTTTGAGCGATCGCTAAAGCGGCTAAAAAAGTGGGTCAATTAGCTAGTCAAGATTATATCCATGCTGTATCGGTTGTTTCTGGTTTAAGCATTGCCAAGTTACAAACAGAGAAAGTCGAACTTCCTTGGTTACGTCAACCTCTAGAAACAGTAGCGATCGAGAATGGCTCGACTCTTAATGGGGCAAAAACTCTGGCAAATGCCTCTAGCCGTCTTGCGATCTTAACCAAAGTGGCTAGAACAGCCCCAATCCGTGCTGTAGAAATCGTTCAAAAAACAGGTGGATATCTTCCCAATGCTCCATCCTACGGCTTCTGCATTCCACCTAATCCAATTATCGAAGCATTACGATTAAGGACTGAACTCAGTCTTTACAAGTTACGGACTTGTCGCAACATTGCAGGTGTAGAACGACAAATTGACCCTTATGCTGCACCAACAGATGTTAGTAACAGGTTCGGCTCGTCTGCTACAAGACATCTTCCAACTCGACGGCTATGCTTTCGATACCAATCAACGCAAACTCCAACTGACTAAAATTATTTCCCTCGCCCAACTAGATCCTGCCGAATTTCAACGCTTTAGAGAAAAAGGTGTAATGCCGTTTGCAACACCGATGGTATTATTTGATCGCGATTTCCCCGGTCATTACCTGCGTCTGATTAAAAAAGTCCGTACCTCTGTAATTGCCTTGATTCCACCTACTCAGGGCATTCATGCGACACTTTCAACAACAACAGGCATCTCTTATGTTGTAACGGGTGGAGATATTTTTAAGGCAGTACCACCCGTGAAACGAGACGCTGAATCAGTTGCTCTGAGTTCCCCTAACAATGCTACTGGATTATTTGAACTAGAACCCCAGTCAGAATTTCTCTTTCCCTTTGAAGGAATTGGCGTACAGACTAGTTGGGAATTCCAAATGCCCAAAGCAGCCAACTTCTTTGACTACAATACTATTGCCGATGTGTTAATTACGATCGAATATACTGCCCTCGATAGCTCTAACTATCGCCAACAAGTGCTTCAGCAATTAAGTCGCTCTATTAGTAGCGATCGCCCTTTCAGTTTCCGCAATCAGTTTGCCGACCAGTGGTATGACCTCAATAACCCAGATCGGACTGCAACGCCCATGAAAGTCCGCTTCCAAACGGTTCGCGAGGACTTTCCCCCCAACCTTGACACCCTCAAAATTCAGCACGTACTTCTCTACTTCGTGAGAGCAGACCAGAAGACATTTGAGTTGCCCGTTACCGAACTACAATTTACCGAGCAAAACTCCCAAGCGTTAGTCGGAGGTAGCGCGACACCCATAGATGGTGTCATCAGTACCCGTCGCGGTAACGCTGGCAGTTGGACGGCAATGATTGGTAAATCTCCTGTAGGTGAGTGGGAATTAACCCTACCCAACACCGAAGAAGTCAAACAACGATTCCAGGATGAGGAGATTGAGGATATCTTGTTTGTTATCACCTACTCTGGGCAAACACCAGGGTGGCCTGTTTAGATAAGCATCTATTTGCAGAAACTACTCAGAAGCTGCAATATTTAGCCTCTGTGCGAGCGCTCAAACCGCAAATTCGAGCTATTGTAGAACAAGAAGTTATTCATGTCGCGTAATATTTGTCTTTATTTATTATGATTTCTCCCTTATTACCAAAACTAAACAGCTTACCTGCTACCCTTCCATTGGAAGGAGCAGTTCGGATTGAGTTAGAGGAAGGTGTACCTATTTTTCGTGCTGCTAGCATAATACAGAGTAGAATTGAAGAACTACTTTTAAAGCAAAAAGAGACTTCTTTAAGTCAAGAAGAAGAACAAGAATTGAATAGCTACGAAGAAATTGACGATTATTTAAGTTTTGTGAATCGAACTATTCGGAATTTATTCTTGGCTCAAACTCAACAGGAGTCATAGCAGTTGCCTCGAAGTAAAATTTCAGAAATTATTCAAGCGCAAATACGACAAAGGGCTAATTATCTGTGCGAGTACTGCCATGCTTCAGAACAGTGGCAATATGTACGTTTTACAGTTGACCATGTAATACCTCTGGCGCAAAGTGGAGTAGATAGTTTAGAAAACTTAGCACTAGCCTGTTTTCACTGTAATCGCAGAAAGTCTAACAATCTCATTGGTATAGATCCTCAATTAGAAATAGAAACACCTTTGTTTAATCCCAGACGCGATCGCTGGTACGACCATTTCATCTGGTCTGTCGAGCAACTGTATATCGTTGGTTTAACTGCAACTGGACGCGCTACGGTTGAAGCACTGGCAATGAATCGGGAAAGAGTTATTCATATTCGTGCTGCTGATCGAGATGTAGGAAGACATCCACCGAAGGACGATCCCATTCAACAAAGAAGTTAGAGTCAAACAGCAGCGTTGTATTGATATTAATATTAAAAACGATTTATTTAGCTATTCTCGCTATATCTTTGATAGCTAGCTTCGCTTTTATGTCTAGTAATTCTACGCGCCAACATCGAATCCATACCTCTTAGTGCCAAATTAGTGGCAAGAGTATGACGTAGACGATGAGGATAACATTTCTCTAGTTGAGCTAATTTGGAATACGCTTTAACAATGTCATACAAACCGTTATAGGTTAATCTTTTACCTTTACTTCTATTTGAATGAGAAAGAAACAAAGCAGAATTATCCTCAACATTCATGCCTTCAGTTTCTCGCCATTCGATGTAAGCATCAATTGCTCTTGATGCCTCAGATAAAAGCGGAACAAATCCTACGCTATCGCGTTTAGCTTCAGTAATATGTAACCGCTTGCCATCATAATCTTTAATGTTTAACGCTATAACTTCACTGGCTCTCAAACCATGTTCTAAAACTCTAAGCAGAGCTTCATCTCTAGTACGATGCCAACCTCGCTTTTCGATTGCAGCAAATAAAGCATCAACTTCTTCATCGCTCAATTCTTGAGGTACAGTCGGTTTTATTTTGGGCTTGATTAAAGTTAAAGTGGGATCTTTGGTTATGTAATCTTTGATTATATTTAGCTCGGCGGTGGGCATTAATCGATTCACGCTGGCGATAGTAACTGCGTTTAGGCTGACAGCGATCGCTATTCCAGCAGGTTTGTTCTTTAGCCAACTCAATCGTATTAAAGGCACAGGCAAAACATTTTTTGTTCACGGATACTGGCATAAGCTCACCTCAATTGAACTACTACTGTAGAAGTCATCACCTTGTTGTTCTAGTTGAAAGTTACCTAATAATAAAGTACAGATGATCGCGCCTGGGCTAAGAGGTAAATTGTCGATCAACTCTGCCATTGTGCATTTATTTTGATGAAGCAGAAGATAATTCTCAATTTGTCTGCTCCACCCTGGTACATCTTCGGCGTGAGACTCATCAATGATGACAGATAGCTCGGCAGTAGGAATTTTAACTGGTGCAGTAATAGGTCGATTATATGCCCGTTGTTCATGAGGTAACTGCTCGATAAATAGCTCGGCATCAAAACCAACCGATTGCTGAAGATAACAGTCAAAAAAGTCAGCTTCAATCTCTAACTCAGAACCAGTAGTTTTTCGCTCCCAATTCGTCCACCATTCTTCGGTATGTTCTCCCAATAGATTGGACAATCGCTCTAAATAATAACCAATATCGGGCAATTGCTCTTTGCCAACATTATCGAAGACGCGATCAAATAACTCAATTCCGACATTCAAATTGATATCTAATGCATCGACCTCTTGATTTTCTTCTAGCCATCGATTTAAAACTGTCATTATTTGCACTACAAAAGTTCTAGAAATTCTTCAACCGTAAGTTCCGCGTCTCTAAGTATTTTGCGTAACAAGCCCTTACTCGGTCATAATTTCTCATCCTATCACGAAATAACCTCTTTCAATTTTTCGTTTAAGTTTAGTTTAAGAGAGATAATGGTAATTATCTGGGATTAACTGGGGTAAGTGCTATGTACTATAAAAAAACTTCAGTTAGATGGGTTTGAGTAGCTACTGACACTGTTGACGGCGTTGAGCCGAGATACGGATACTGTTGGCGAATTCAAAAACATACTCTCAGGCGAGATCGCTATTGGCACAGATGGATTTTACTTACTTGAAGCTGTTTATGCTGAAACTACTCCTGCTTCAATTCGTAATCTGAGAGCATTTGGACCAGTAGCTCTGAATGGCAAATGGCAAGCTAAAGAGGGAGCAGGATTTGATATGTCTCATTTCCGAGTCTATTGGAAACGAAAAGTTGTCTATTGCCCACAGGGCAAGCGTAGTCGTTTCTGGAAAAATAGTCATGATTCTTATGGCAAACCTGTGATTCGAGTTGAATTTCGTAAAAGTCATTGTTTGGCTTGTCCAGTTCGTTCTCAATGCACTCGTTCCAAGGTTAATCCCCGTGGTTTAACTTTAATGATTCGGGAAGATTACGAAGCTCTTGCCAATGCGAGACAAAGACAAACAACGGCAGAATTTAAACAACAATATTCTCTGCGTTCGGGGATTGAAGGAACTATTTCTCAGGGTGTCCGTGGTTTTGAGCTACGGCAGTCTCGTTATATTGGATTAGCTAAAACTCGTTTACAACATATTCTGACCGCAGCAGCAATTAATTTAGAGAGAATTTATGCTTGGCTCGAAGGAGTTCCTCTTGCTCAAACTCGTATTTCTCATTTTTTCAAAATGACCAATCAACGTTTGGCGATCGCCTGAAAGTATGTTTTTGAATTCGCCAACAGTATCAGATTGTTGCAACGTGGAATGAGTGAAAAGCCAAAACGGGTCTTCGATGTAATCGCATTATTCGCAGCGACTTTTCTTCCATTGTTAATGAATTACTGGTCATCTATGGGAGGTATTGCTCAGAGATTATTGTTTCTAGTTGCTTACCTTTGGTATGGAAATGAATCATTACTCATTTACCAACTCTCTAGAAAAACACCTAACCATTCCTCTGCACTGAAAGAATTTAAGGCGTAGTACAATGTCCCAAAAAGGTTTCACACTCCAGCATCGCACAATCGGGAAAGTCGCAGCTTGGGGTGTATTCTTCCTTGGGGTGATATACGCTGTGACAACAGTTCTCGGATTTCTCTCGCTCAAATCGCCTCAAGACCCAATCGGTGAACCTTTCTTTACCATCATGGAACTACTCATCATCCTGATGACACCATTGATGATCGTAGTCATGGTTGTAGTTCACGCTTACGCTTCTTCTGATGTCAAGGTATATAGTTTTACAGCACTCATTTTTACAATCCTTCTGGCGGGTATTACCTCCAGCGTCCACTTTGTTATCTTGACGGTAAGCCATCAGATTGAAGCTACAGCATCGGACTGGGTTTCTTGGCTCTTTTCTTTTAAATGGCCATCTGTGGCATATGCGTTAGACATCCTGGCATGGGACTGGTTCTTTGCCCTCTCGATGTTCTTTGCTGCGTCTGTATTCGGAGTAGGTAGACTGGAGATAACGGTGCGGAATCTCATGATTGTTAGTGGTGTCCTGAGTCTCGCGGGGTTGATTGGCGTACCACTTGGGGATATGCAAGTCCGAAATATTGGAATCATTGGCTACGGTGTGGTTGCTCCCGTTGTGTTTTTGCTGTTGGGCATGGTTTTCGGGCGTACCCAACATCATTAAGTGCGCGTTATTGTGGGTTGGATAAGGCGATCGCATATCTTAACACTCAATATGCGATAGGTACGTTAGAAATTAAGGTA
>CAYMWC010000309.1:0-5880 GCA_964393695.1 uncultured Pleurocapsa sp. | reverse complement strand
GGATAACTTTCGGCGATCGCCTGACTGTAACGAGCATCTTTACAGGCATCTGGTAAGTTAACTCGACTGGCACGACAAGCATTAAAATACTCTGATGCTGCTTTTTCTGCTGCGACCGCACTAACGCTGCTAAATAAACGTTGTTTAACAATATTATAGATTTCTACATCAGTAGAAGGACTTAAAACTCTTTCCTGTCTGGCAGAAGCACGAATTAATTCTTGTAATTCTGTAGTTTCTTCCGCAAAGGTATCGGCAGCTGAAGCCAGAGAATATACAAAGACTAAATTATTACAAGCTCCTGCCAAATCCATTAAGGAAAAGAGAAAAGCGACAACTTGTTCGGCTAAGTCACTTCTGCCTATCTGCTTGGCTTTAGCTGCCCTGAGATAACGAGCAATTTCATCTAATATAATTACTGTCGGTTGACCATTTAACAAGCGTTCTAAAACATCTGTCCCAGGACTTATACCAGAGCGATCGCTTCCTGCTAAAAGCTGATATCCTGCTATCCCCCCAATCTGATAAGCAATTTCACCCCAAAGAGTTTTGGTAGTTACGCCATTACTGTGATTAATCCCATTTTCAGGATCTAAATCTCGTCCGTCTATAGCTGCTACTTGTACAGGGCGATCGGGGATTAAACCAAGTTCTGCAAATCTTTCTAATCCCTTAATTTCTCTTGCTTGTTTACAAATATGCCATAAAGCAATCTCATCGTGCGTTTTACCACCACCAAAGCTAGTTTCCAGCCTAATGACAGGAGAACCTGATGATTTACCTGTTAACCTGCTAAAAACCTCTCTGATCAGAGTTTTAATTCCATCCGTGGCATAGGTATTGGCAAAGAAACTTGCAGCATCTTGATATATCAGAGGTGCTTTTCCTTCGACCACAGATCGCAATTTAGCAGCGAATAGATCGACAGAAAGTTCTCCTGCTAAGATCTCTTCTCTGGGAATACAGGTTTCAAAAATTGAAGGCAACATAGACAAGTCTCTAACTAGAAGCTTGTTCTTAAAATGCCCATTTTGGCTCGTTAAATCTAAAAAAAATCTAAAATTGCTGGTATGACTTTATTATCGCTACTAACTAAGAGCAAGCGATCGCCTGCTCATAACTTAACATATTTTAACAAGATCAAAAATGGTAGAGAATCGGTAGACAAAGGTATTGTCAATAATTGAAAGTTTCATAGAAATAGGTGTGCAAGAGTTTTTTGTTCCCTTGGGGTAGTAGTGGGGGTCATGGGTTCAAATCCCGTCGCTCCGATACATTTTAAACCTTCTGTGAGAGAAGGTTTCGTCGTTTTTAACGATAAATCCATCCCCTTTTCATTTGGGATTTGGGTTAATAATTTTATTCGTTCTCAATTAATTCAAAGTGAATTAACAATCGCGATCGCCCTTGAACAGATAAAATAAAACAAAAAAGAATCTATATGGTATTTACGAAAAATTGAATTTACCTTTTTCTTCTAGTTTCCATTGATTTGCTGAAAGCTTTGTTACTATTGCTGGTCTAATTAAGTAATAGTTAGAGTATTGTGGGTAATACTCAGCGAGATCAAATAGGATTTTTGCTACAGTCGAGGATGTTTCTATAGCGTTGGTTATTTGATGTATGTCACTTGGTATTAAAAAGTATGCGCCTAAATAATCAATAATCCAATATTTACCTTGAGGAGTATTTTCTAGGATAATTACATCGGGTTGGTGGAATGTAATTTGCTCTAAAGTTTCTACACTAATCGCAACTTTTGCTACTATGCGATCTAAAATTAGCTTTTGGTCTTGGGTATATGCCTGTCTAAATTGAGATATTATATTTTTTAAATTACTTTCTTCTTCTTTATTATTAGAATTTTAAATGTTTTGATTGTTTTCAGATTCAACAACAGTATTTAGTTGTAATTGTTTATTTAAAGCTTGCTGTATAATTAACTGATCGAATTTATTACTTTGATAACTTTGCAAAATAGAAATTTTTTGTAATTTAGTTAAAACTTCAGTTTCTAAACTGACAGACCAACGATATTTATATTTATTATGATTATATTGACTAACTTTGCCTTTAAGAGCAATTAAATATTCAAATAATTTAATTAAATCATCATTGGTTTTTGTATTGTTTATTGTATTAGGAACTTTCAGTAAAAGATTTGCTATTATATCTGCTTCTTCTTTGGGTGCATGATGATCTGAATGATAACGACGAACAATATCAGCCATTTTTTCAAAATATGGTTTGAGACTTTTGATAACAGCTAAATTTTCTTCGCTAAGATTTTCTTGAAGATTATTATTAGAGTTAAAGTTTGTAGTGCGATCGCTTTGATTAATAAACTTAGTTAGCTGAGATTGTAAGACATCAGTTTTCAGTAGCTGCTGGTTCAAAGCTTGTTTTTCTGAAAGCCATTCTTGTTTATCTCGTTGATAAATTTTTTGAGATAGTTCCGATTGAATTTCAAGTTGCGTTATCTTATTAGTTAGTTTATCTATTGTTATTTGAAATACTGCCAAACTAGATGAAATTTGTTGATCGATTTTAGATTGCCGATCTTCAATTAGCTTTTCTGGCTGTTTTAATTGAGGTGATGCAGATTTTATACTGCCAAAAAAGAGAATCCCAGGTTGAACTAGCTTCCATTGTTTGTTATTAGGCAATAAAGAAAGAATTGCAGGTTCTTGTAAAATAAACTCGCTTTCAGGTGAATTATAATCTCCTTTTAGCTGGAATAGATTTTCAACTGTTTTTAATTTGTGGATATTAAAACTGATATTATTATTAGGTACAAGCCAATATTTATGCTGTTTGTTTTCTAGAGTTGCGATCGCCCAATAATTACCCTTGATAGTTGTTTCTAAAATTATTCCATCTGAATTTGAATTGCGATAACTATCTGGTGTGAGAGTTACGGGAATTATATAACCTGATAATAAGGCAGCTATTTCATTGTAAGTAGTGACTAGTTGAGATTTTTTAATCGCAATAGGTACAATCTTGGGAGTTATTGTGGATTCTGCTACTTTTATTGACCGCGCTAATTTAAGTGGATAACTACCTTTAGCTAATGATTTAGTTAATTCGTCAAAGTTGTTTTCAATAGAACTTACTTTTTCTAATAATAATTCTATTGATTCTTCTTGTTCTTCATCTCGTTCGACAAGAGCGTGTTGCTCTTTTAAGATTTTGCCGATTTTGTCAATCAGTTTATCGACAAATCCTTGAGTGACAACTGTATTTTTATCACTTGTAGCCATGAGCTTTTGTTAATTATTTTCAAATAATTGATTAAAATATGCTTGATTCTTAGTATTTAATAAAAATTTAGCTTACCTTTTTCCTCAAGTTGCCATGTTTGTGATGATAGTTGAGATACTTTTGCTGGTTTAACTAATTGAAAATCTGAGTATTCTGAGGTGAAGTTAGTACAGTCAAATAAAGATTCAAGAGTTGTTCTGTTGTACTCGTCAATTTTAATTTTTGCATGAGGAACTAAATAATGATCATTATCTTCTTTAATAATCCAATATTTCTTTTGAGTTGTATTTTCGAGAGTAACTATATCAATATTGCCAGTACGTCTTTGCTCGACATTTTCTTGTGTTGATTTGACTGTTGTTATTATTCGATCTGGTGATAAATTTTTATCTTGATTATAAGTCTCAACAAACTGTAAAATTTGATCAACAATAGCAATTGAACTTAAATTAGATATATCTGAAGTTAAACTGTTGTGATGATTTACAGATTTGCTGAATTGCTGTTCGCTCAAAAGTTCATGCAATCTAGCTTCTGAATCAATAATTTTTTGATGATTATCTTGAATTTTTCCGATGATCTGACGGTTTATTTGATCTAAATTATTTAATTTATTAGTTATTTCGTTAAACTGACTAAAATTACCAAGTATTTTATTTTGATTTTTTGTGAATCTATCAATTTGCTCTTGTTGTTTCTTTTGGGTTAGAAACCAAAATAATAATAAGGTTGCTAAAATAGGCAAATCTATAAATAGTAAACTATTTTTATGAGAAAAAAGTTTTTCATCAGTCAAATTTTCCTTAATTTCTTTTTGAAAATCTTCTTGAATTTTTTTTGTAGATAAATCAATTTTTTCTACAAAGCAATTGATTAAATCATTTTTAGTAGTTGTAAGTGATTCCTTACTCACTGTTGTGTCCTTCTTCTCTTCTTCAGTCAGTTCACTAGTTTTACAGTTGTCAGCGGATGCTGGTGCTGATGAAGAGTTAACTATACTTAAAACAATGCCAAAAGTTAGAGTGAATTTTAATAAGCTGTTGATAGTGTATCTATTAATATTCATAAGACTATAACTATTCAAATAAATTTAATTTTGCCTTTTCTTTCTAATTGCCAAGTTTGATCATCACATTTAAAAACAACAGCAGGTTCTATTATCTCAAAATCTGAATATGTTTCTTTGTAGTTTTGACATTCAAATACTCTTTGAAAGTTACCATATTGATATTGATTAATATAAGTTTTTTCTTTAGGAATCAAACAATAAACATTGTGCCAATTAACAATCCAATAATTACCTTTACGATCATTGATAAATTTAAACTCACTTAAAGTTCCACCTCTCATTTTTTCCATGGTTTCTTGAGGTACTGTTACCTTAGTAACTTCAAATTCTCCATTGTTAATTAAGCGGTAGAAACTTTGATAATTCCTGTTTGAATTTACTTCTGGCGCGATATTTTCTTGAGTGTCATTAGTTTCAGAAGATGGGCGATCGCCTGTTCGACCAGAAAGACTATTCTCTCGATCATTATTATTCATATTGAAAAGATTATTTTCTTCGCGATCGCTTTCGCCAAAATCAATTCCGTCATGATTTTTACTGTCTAGGGAATTTTTTAATTCTTCTAATACCTGGGTTTGAAAATCTTTGATTTCTTGAATGTATTTTTCTCGTTCTGTTTCCAGGCGATCAAGTAGTTTGTCTAACTTGTAATTTTCCAGCTTATCTAAAAATTTGTCTAATCTTTCATTATTTTTTTGTTGAATATCTGGGTCTGATGTTTGAATCAACAAACTTAGTTTTTCTTCTAGATTATTTCGATCTTCTAAACTTTTTACAAGCTTTGGAATACAAATGCTTAAAATAGGATGATCTGAACTAATTCCCATAGAATTTAAATCATCTTGCATTGACCAATTACATCTTTGGCATTTGCTTACTTCTTCTTGGTGGTGATATTGGCAAACTGGACAGACTGACATAATCGTTAATGATGCTAAATAATTGAATCTACAGTCCCCTATAGCCCCTAATCTTCGGAAAGAAAAGTTCAAAGTCCCCCAAATTTGGGGGATTTAGGGGGCAAAACAGTTTTACGGAAAATAAACTAAATATTGCGTTCGTTAATTATTTACCCGCCCATTCTTTAGCTAAAACTCTTAACAGAGCTTTTAAACCAAAAATAAATGGTGCATCGGGGCGAATATCTTCAGCATCACCTTTGTTAAATTCTTTGAGCAACATCGCATCTAATTCTTTTCTAGTTTTGCGATAGAGTTGTTCTTTATATTTTGCTTCTAAACCTTTTCCTCGCTGATGTTGAGGCATTGGTTTGATATCTTCTAACTTTAATTCTTGGATACCTAAGTTAAATTCATCTATAAAAGTGAATAATTGACCAAGTTCGGGAATTTTGAAGTCTTTAATCGTATCTTCCCACTCTAGACGACTATCGTATTCAATTTTCTCGCCGTTAATCTCGCAGACTTCTCCAGCAATTAATGGATCTTCTTGTTTTGTAGTTAATCCCTTAAGACGGGTATCGCTAAGAACCAAACCACAGGCTACTTCATCTTTGGGTTTTTGACTCAAGCGAGTTTTTTCTTCAG
>CAYMWC010000308.1:0-5928 GCA_964393695.1 uncultured Pleurocapsa sp. | reverse complement strand
TTGGGGACTTGGGGACTTGGGGACTTGGGGACTTGGGGACTTGGGGACTTGGGGAGATTTAGCACAGTGTATCACCTCGTCTCCCGTTGCTATTTATTTCTTATTTCTTATTTCTTATTTCCTATTTCCTACTTGCTCACTGTAAATAACCGCAAATAATTAGCCACACAAAACTCTTTAATCGGCAGAAAAATAAAAGTCAAAGGGTTAATGGTCACAATTATGTTGCGAAAGTCTCTACGAGCTAAATTAACGATTTGTTTAGCCACCCAATCAGCAGACATTACCCCGATAGGATTAAGATTACTTTTAAAAGGCCCTAAAATTAGCTTTCTGACCACACAGGGCGCATCTAAACGGCGCATAGTTACTAGATCCCCCATTGTTCTTTTACTCAGTTCATAGAGAGGGCTAAAAGCGGGATTAACTTCAGCTTCGGAGGTGTTGACCCAGACTTCTTTGCTAATCATGTCGCGATCGCTTTTAATGGTTTCAAAAAATAATTCCATTAAACGCAAACCAGAAAAAGCATTAATCTCATAAGATTTGGCGATCGCACTGGCATCTCGTTGTCCGTGAACATTAATTCCGTGATTTAGAACTAAAATATCAATTTTGGCTAATTCAGTCCCTAAATTTTCTTCCTGTCCAACCTGCCAAGTTAAAGTTTTGATTGGCAATTCTGACCCTGAGATATCTAAAGTCATCTGAGAATTAGAAGTAGTTAGGGCGGTAACTTTTGCCCCTGCTAGGTGTAGCTGAGTTAACAAAGCCCTACCTAAAGTACCAGATGCACCAGTTACAGCAATGCGTTTATTTTTGAGAGATAGGGCTGTGCCGAGTAATTTATCTACCACAGTCAAAGTTCCTGAAAAATAAGCATCTTGATTATCAAAATGATGTCGCCAATGATAAGGACGATTAACCAACCAACGAGCGGGTAAACTAGTAAATTTGCCTGGACGGTGAGTTAGATCGGTAAGCTCATCAACCATCGGTATACCTAACCCACGAGCGATCGCTCCTAACAAAAAACTGAGAGTATATATAGATCCTGCCCAAGCTGCCCATTGAAAGGTAACATCCCAAGTGTAAACTAGTCCCCAGGGGGCAAAACTAAATAGCAACATCACTAAAGATTCGGGTACATCATTATACCAATGTGCCTGACGGTAAATCTTGTCACTGACGACAGATAAATCAGGACGAAAAACCTTATGATGCCAGACATGAAGACGATATAAGGGTTGCCAGAGATGGGACAAGACATGATAGAAATCCCTGACCAATTCTACCCACAATACCGAAGCTAAAGCGATCGCCAACCCCATTCCCAGACTAGTCATCATTTAAATATTTTTTCAAAAAAATACAGAATTCTCAAAACTTTGCTGCTAATTAATTTAGCCAAAAAAAGCCAGATCAACCAAAAGATATCATTAATTAACTTATTAACAATTAAATTTTAGCCAAGAAAGTTTACATTTTTAGATACAATTGAGCCAGCGCGATTTGATCTAGCGAACTCGTTAATCAAGGTATAATCGCCTTAAACATTAAGTACAGGGCTGAAAAATAACTATGGCAGAGAATTATTGGCGAAATAAAGAATCCGAAACAGAATTCGACCCCATTAACTCTCTCCTATCAGAATTATCTGACCCAGAAGACGCAGAAGAAGAGTTTAGAGAAGATTTTTTTCAGGGATTAGCAGGACGAAGACGCAAAGCTGCTATTTTACTGATGGTAATTTGGATAGTTACCATTTCTCTGCATTTCGTAAGTTGGGGAAAATGGTTGGTTTTAGGGATTACAATTCTGACTGCTATCCAAATCTTACGCTATCTGTTGACTAAACCAGAAACTCCTGCCAATTCTCTATCTACAGACGATATAACCTCTGTTCCCAGGGTGTCTCTCTTAGTAGCAGCCAAAAATGAAGAAGTGGTAATTAGTAATCTCGTAGCAATGCTCTGTAGCCTCGATTACCCTAAAGAGCAATACGAAGTATGGGCAATAGACGATCGCAGTACTGATCGCACCCCTGTGATTTTAGATCAACTAGCTACTCAATATCCACAACTCAGAGTAGTCCATCGTCCTGCTAATGCTGGTGGTGGCAAGTCAGGGGCATTAAACCAAGTAATACCACAAACTTTTGGCGAAATTATTGGTGTTTTTGATGCCGATGCCAAAGTTAGTCCCGATCTATTAAAAAAAGTTGTGCCTTTATTTGCCGAGATAAATATCGGTGCTGTTCAAGTACGTAAAGAAATTGCTAACTCCGAAGAAAACTTCTGGACAAAAGGGCAAGCAGCAGAAATGGCGTTGGATAGCTATGTCCAGCAACAACGAATTGCAGTGGATGGGATTGGTGAATTGAGAGGCAATGGTCAATTTGTCAGTCGTACTGCCTTAAATAGCTGTGGTGGCTGGAATGAAGAAACAATCACTGATGACCTTGATTTAACTATCCGTCTGCATTTAGATAATTGGAAAATTGGTTTTCTTTTAACCCCTTCAGTCTTAGAAGAAGGTGTAACTAAGGCTGGTTCACTTTGGCATCAGCGCAACCGTTGGGCAGAAGGCGGTTATCAACGCTATCTCGACTACTGGCGTTATATTTTCCGTACACCGATGGGCTTCGGTAAAAGAATTGATTTATTGTGTTGGATGTTATTGCAATATATCGTCCCTGCTGCTAATGTTCCCGATGGCATTATGGCGATCGCTCATCACCGTTTACCTATTTTAAGTCCTATAACTGCCTTATTATTTGCCTGGGGTTTTATGGGGATGTTTGGTGGTTTAGTCCGCATTCACGCTGCTGAGGGCAAATCCCTTGATTTACCATCATTACTCAAGATTACTGGGGAATCTTTACGAGGCTTAGTTTATATGGTTCATTGGCAAATTGTGATGCTCAGTATTACCGCCAGAATGTCTATCCGTCCTAAAAGACTCAAGTGGGTCAAAACAGTTCACGGAGGTACAACAAGTTTGATTAATAATGAAAGCTAATTCACATCAAGCGTATTGAGCTAAATATCTTTCAATCAGTAAAATAGCAACAATATCGTCAATCGGACGAGATGGAATACGTAAACCTTGGGGAATAAGACGCTGTAAACCTCTGGGCGGATACATTAGCCAATAGCGATCGCGAGCTTCGAGAGTACTATTAGTTTCATCAACGGTTACTATCGGCAATTCTTTAACTCCACTGGCTTTAAGTTGTTCACGCCAATCATTAGAAGTAGTGCCATCTCCCATAACAATTAAATCGACTGCAAACTGGCGACATAGTTGTTGGATTAGGGCGATCGCACCAGGAGTATCAATTACTTGATGATATACTAGCTGTTTCTCAGTATTGATAACCGCTACACCACATTTATCCCTACCTGGATCTAAACCGAGTATGTTTTGATTTTTCAATTTAGCCACTATCTAAATTAGGTACTAAAAATAATTTTGCCATTACGAATCACCACAAAGTTAAGTTTTAAAGGGCCTGCGGTGTAAGTATTTTCGACGACGATCGCTTTAATTTCGTTAACAGGTTCGGTTGCCTGGGTAATTTCATTCACAAAACTGACAATATTTTCTATTTTATTATCACCGATTTCAATCTCTCCCAATATTCCTGCTCGTTGAGCGCGAAATTTAGATACTGCCAGTAACCAATTTAATCTTTCCTGGACTTCTTGACGAGTAATACCTTGAGAATCAATAGATATGGTTGCTATTTCTTCTCCTGCTTTAAATACCTGCTGATTAAGAGCTATATCTCCAAAAACATCTACTTCTCTTTCACCTTGAACATAATTACCTGCCGAGATAATTCTAATCACATAATCTTGACCATCTTTAATTTGTGATTCTAGCTGTTCTACCTGAGATCTCGTAATTCTGATAATTTGTTGTTGAGATTCTGCACCATCAAATTGAGTCGCTTTGACAGCGTTACTGTTAGCCTGTTTGAGTAGACTATCAATCGCCGACTTAGCAGCATTGGGATCGACAATTCTGACTACTGCCGAAGACAATACC
The DNA here is from genome assembly GCA_964393695.1 of uncultured Pleurocapsa sp. GTDB lineage: Bacteria > Cyanobacteriota > Cyanobacteriia > Cyanobacteriales > Xenococcaceae > Waterburya. The sequence continues at coordinate 1,875 of CAYMWC010000308.1, read as the reverse complement.
TGACCTTTGACAATAGCAATTTGTTTTTCTCTTAATTCTTGATATGATTGTTCTAGGGCTGCTACATCCCTAGATAAAAAACTTAATTGAGACTCTAGCTGTTTGAGTCTTTGGGTTCGCAATGTCAAGTTCGTTTCGGCAGCAGCAATTTCTTGATCGAGTCTAGCAATGGACTGATCTCTTTCTTGGACTTGGGTTTGTAAGATCGCCTGTTGTTTTTCTAAATCTTGTAGTCGATTTTCCTTTTCTGCCAAGATTTGATCTTGTTCGCTAATTTTTTGTTCTCGTTGTTGTAGTTGACTTTGCAATTCCTGGCTTTGTTGTTGTAGCTGATTAAGTTGTTCTAACCGCTTGGCTCTTTCAGCCAGTAAATTATTTAACTCTGATCGTAGTGTTTTTGCCTGACGAGAAATCTTGGTTAATTGTTCTTTGGACTGTTCAAAATCCAAATTAATAGCCTCTAAGTTTTTCGCTGCTATTGTTTGCTCATCTCGGACTTGGGCTAGTTGTTGCTCTACCTGTTGTTTTTCTTGCCTAACTTGAGCTAATTGTCCTTCGATATCTCGTTTTTCTCGTAAAATATCGTCAAGTTGAAATATACCCCGTCGCAGGGAGCTACTTAAACCAAATAAAATACCTAAAGTGAGAGCAGAAATCAACATTCCTGTAATCACAGTAATAATCATTGCTGTTTGACGAGGACGCAGATTAAATAATCTGAGTCTAGCTTTACCAATTTTTGTTCCCAAGCGATCGCCAAATACAGCAATAATACCGCCCAAAAGAAAAATCGCTGCAATCAGGATGTAACCACTGGTCATTAGAAATTTAAGTAACTTTAATACAAATTAAATTAGCTCGTTTAAGTGGTCATTAGTTATTTATTTAGTCATTTTCGCTGTTTTAAGTAGCTATAACAACTTAGGCAAATTGTTGACTCAAGGCGACAGGATTATGTACCGTAATTTTTTTCTTATGAATGGCAACCATTTCCTTATCCCGCAAGTCTCCTAAAAGCCTGGTAACAGTAACTCTGGTAGAACCAATGGCTTCAGCGATCGCCTGATGAGAAAGTTTGAGATCAATTTTGATGCCTTCTTCCGTTGGCACACCAAAATCACGACACAAAATCAGTAAAAAGCTAACTAAACGCGAACCCATATCTCGATGAGCCAGGGTTTCAATCATCATCTCGGTTTGCAAAATACGCGAAGATAAACCTCGTAACATGAGCATCGACAATTCAGGATTTTCTTGCAGAGATTTTTCTACCTGTTCAATGGGGGCAGATAATAATTCTACAGGGGTAAATGCCACCGCATGATAAAAGCGATCGCTTTTCTGTCCTGTAATTAAAGAAAGGACACCAAAAACTGTGTTTTCTCTCAATAAAGCTACTGTAATTTCTTCTCCTGCTTCATAAACACGGGATAATTTTACTGCTCCTTTAAGTAAAAAATAAACTCTTTCAGCAGGATCTCCTGGGAAAAATATAGTTTTGCCACGCTCAAAACTTTCCACAACAGGGGGAAAAGAACCGCGACCAAGTTTACGAAAGACTGATACTAAAGGCTGATTTGGTGTCAAGGGAAGTTTCATATCACCTCAAGCTAAGTAGATAGACATATTGTCTTGATGAATTAATTATTATAGATAGTTACATATTCTCACACTACTATCCAATATGCTTCTTTTACTATTGCTGATTGAGTTTACCTTTAATGTCGAAAGAAGGCTCGCGCTGTAATCTTTGATTCAGCGACGAGGTCATCGTTCTTTCGCCGTACAACGACGAAAGCTGCGATGACTTCATGAATTTCGACCAACAAACAAACCTGCGTAAGCAGACCTTATGGTAGAATAATTTCATAAGAT
>CAYMWC010000307.1:0-5992 GCA_964393695.1 uncultured Pleurocapsa sp. | reverse complement strand
TCTGACTTCTGTACGGGCGATTCGCGAATCGCCCCTACTTCTGACTTCTGACTTCTGACTTCCATGTAGCGTTACTAGCTTATTAGAGATTTTTAACGACAAGAGTGTCCAAATTGTATTAATAGTTTATCTTTGTTAAACAAAATGTTGATTTTAACTTACAAAACAGTTAACCAGACACAAATTGAGTTTAAATAGATTACGTAAAACCGCTACATCTAAAATTTAATGCACATTTGCTAATTGTTTCAATTCAAGACATCCAATCCAATCTTTGCGCTTCACAGTTCCCAATAGTTGCTTTGATTTTTTAAATATTCAACCTAACCAATTTATTTAGAGAGTTTTCTTTTTATGGTATCAACAGCATCAAATAACACCGTTAAAACATATTCAAAAACTACCAAAATTCCAGCCGATCCCCTAAAAACTGCTCAGGGAGTTTATATCACTGTTCATGGTCATTTTTATCAACCACCGAGAGAAAATCCTTATCTCAACACCATTGAAAGACAACCTAGCGCACATCCATACCATGATTGGAATGAACGCATTCATAATGAATGCTATCGTCCCAATGCTTTTGCTCGCATTCTCAACCATAAGCAAGAGCTAGTGGGGATCGTTAATAATTTTGAATATTTAAGTTTTAATATCGGTGCGACTTTGATGTCGTGGCTGGAAAAATACGATCCCGAAGTCTATCAAAGCATATTGGAGGCAGATCGAAAAAGTAGTCAAAGATTAAGCGGACACGGTAATGCGATCGCCCAAGTATATAATCATATTATTCTTCCCTTAGCCAATCAAAGAGATAAAATTACTCAAATTCGCTGGGGTAAAGAAGATTTTCGTTCCCGTTTTGGACGTGATCCCGAAGGAATGTGGTTAGCGGAAACCGCCGTTGATTACCCTACCCTCGAAGCTTTAATTGCCGAAGAAATTAAGTTTATTATTCTTGCCCCTTCTCAAGCAGCTAGATGTCGTCTGATCCCGACAGATGAGTCTGAGTCAACAGAATGGCATGAGGTAGGCGGTTCACAGATCGATCCTACTCGTCCCTATCGGTGCTTTGTAGATGCTGAACGCTATATTGATATTTTCTTTTATGATGGCCCGATCTCTCGCGATATGGGTTTTAATGATGTCCTCAAAACTGTTGATAATTTTGCCTCCAGATTAGGACAAGCAATCAAGGGCGATCGCCGTACTTCGCAATTAATCAATGTGGCAACTGACGGTGAAACTTTTGGACATCATAAAGGCGGTACAGAAAAATGTCTTGCCTATGCCTTGGGGGAACAGTTTGCCCAATATGGCTGGACAGTCACTAACTATGCTCATTATCTCAGTATTTGTCCTCCTACCTGGGAAGTAGCTTTAAAACCAGTTACAGCTTGGAGTTGCGCTCATGGAGTCGGACGTTGGCAGGATGATTGTGGCTGTGCTAGTGGTGGTGGTTGGCATCAAAAATGGCGTAGACCGCTGCGCGATTCTCTAGATTGGTTAAGGGATCAATTAATTACGGTTTATGAGGAAATAGGTAGTAAGTTTTTCCGTGATCCTTGGTTAGCCAGAGATGAATATATCCAAGTATTGCGCGATCGCTCTTCCGCCAATGTCACCAGCTTTTTACAAAAGCATCAGTTAACCGACTTGTCTAATGCTGAGAAAATTGATGCCTTGCGTTTATTAGAAATGCAGCGTCATACATTACTAATGTACACAAGCTGCGGTTGGTTTTTTGAAGAAATTTCTCGTCCTGAAGGAGTACAAATTCTCCGCTATGCAGCCAGAGCTTTAGAACTTGCTGGGGAAGTATCAGGAATAGAACTGCAACAAGAATTCATTCATCGTTTAGCTCAAGCTCCCAGTAATATTGCTATCTTTGGTCATGGTAAAAAGGTTTATCAGGATTTAGTTATCTCCTCTCAAATCAGTTTGCAGCAAGTAGCTGCTCATTATGCTATTAGCTCTCTATTTACTAACTATTTACAACAAGAACATCTTTACTGTTACGAAGTCGAGCAACTAGATTATCAAAAACAACAGATGGGAACTTTGATCTTATCTGTAGGACAAGTGCGCTTGACTTCTGAAATTACCTGGGAAAGCCAGCATTTTGTCTTTGCTGTGTTGCACTTGGGAGGCTGGGACTTTCATTGCTGCATTACAGGCTTTAATGGTCGTTTGGCTTATGCGGAATTGAAACAACAGCTATTTACTGATATTAAAGACGCTAGTGCTGCCAAGGTTATTTTAACCATGAATCATCTAATGGGCGATGAGGTTTCGCCTCTGCTAAGCAACCGCTCTTTCAACTTACAACATCTGTTTGCTGAAGAAAGACATCGTATAATCAGGTTATTAACAGCCAAAACCAAAAAACATTTAGATCAGCTATATACTCAGGTGTACCGCGAAAACTATAGTATGTTGGCAGCTTTTCAACGGGAAGAATTGCCTGTCCCTCAAGAATTAAAAGTGGCTGCGGAGGTGGCTTTATCTTTTCGCTGTTTGGAGACAGTTAAGCATTGGCAAAAGGCGATCGAAGAGCCTGTAGTTATGGATAGTTGTCTGGCGGAATTAATGGCTACAGCTACAGAGGCGAATTATCTTCAATGTCGGTTAAATATACCTGAAGCCAAAACCATTCTCGAACAAACTATTGTGCGTTTATTATGGCAATTACTTTACGATGGTGATCCTGCAACTTTAGAAGCAGATATAGCCAGAATCGAAACAGCGATCGCTCTAGGCTCACAATTACATCTCGGTTTGGCGTTAGATCGCGCTCAGGAAGTATATTTCAAGTGTTTACATCAGCGCATTCTGCCCAATTGCCTGGTTACACCATCTAGTCCCGATCATCATAGCTGTCGTTGGGACATTACCCAAATCAAGCCTCTATTACAATTAGGACAAAAACTGGCGATCGATGTTAGCTGTTGGCTGCAATAAACAACATTTAAAACTTTTGGCTTTTTAATTTATCAGGGTTTCATCGTGAAGGTATGCCTACTTCCGAGGAAGCCCTTTTTTGTACCAAATCTCATTGTATAAACTAAAAGTTTCTGCTGTTAATTTGCCTTCTTCTTCCCTCTTCATGCAAAAAATACATTTTACCTATGCAGTAAATAAAAAAACACTAACAATATGTAACAAAAACTACAAAAAGTTAATTATTTCAATGTGATTCTTTTATTTATTGTGTACCAATAGCAGTTACTAAATATTTTAGTCAAAGCTATTAGTGATCACTCTTGCCCATCTTTTTGATTCTCGATACTTTTATGCGTATTTTTTTTACAAGGAAGGTAATCATTAATTGCTCAAATTATTCTAAATAAATCTACGATTAAAGTCGTCCAATGCCTGATTATATATCTCCATCGAAGTTTTTGGGTTGTAGATCATAGCTAATCACTCTTAAACTATTTCTGATTTTTGATTGACAAAAACTTCAAAATAACAGATGAGCTAAACAAGCTTTTTGGATGAAAGATTTGAGTATTACTTCCTGATTGCAATTAATAAACACCAAACAATTGGCTCAATTTTTATCAAGTTCACACACCCAACACATATTTTTCATTTTTGTAATTTACTACCTATTATGTCTAAACTATCTCGTCGCAAATTTATTGTTACTGCTGGTGTAACTGCTGCTAGTACCTTTTTAGTACATGGTTGCACTTCTTCTAATGAAACTGCCGAATCAAGTTCTACTCCCGAACCTGTTGCTCAACCAGTAGCTAATCTTAGTCCTGAAGAAACTCCCGAAGTCACTACTGCTAAACTAGGATTTATTGCTCTTACTGATGCAGCACCTTTAGTAATTGCCCAAGAAAAAGGACTGTTTGCTAAATATGGAATGACAGAAGTAGAGGTTTTAAAACAGGCTTCTTGGCCCGTAACTAGAGATAATATCGAATTAGGTTCTAGTGGCGGTGGAATTGATGGAGCGCATATTCTGACTCCCATGCCTTATTTGATGACCATGGGAACGATTACCAAACAACCAGTACCTATGTATATTTTGGCAAGATTGAATGTCAATGGACAGGGAATTTCAGTTAGTGAAGACTATCTAGAAATGAAAGTGGGTTTAGATAGCAGCAAAATGAAAGAAATTTTTGCCAAAGCTAAGTCTAGTAACAAAGAACTTAATGCAGCGATGACTTTCCCTGGTGGAACTCATGACCTATGGTTGCGTTACTGGTTAGCTGCTGGCGGTGTCGATCCCGAAAAAGATATTTCTGTCATTCCCGTACCTCCACCTCAAATGGTTGCCAATATGAAGATTGGGGCGATGGAAACTTTTTGTGTGGGCGAACCTTGGAATGCTCAATTAGTCAATCAAGAACAAGGTTATAGTGCTTTGGTTACAGGAGAAATTTGGAAAAATCACCCAGAAAAAGCTTTTGCACTCAGGGCTGATTGGGTAGATAAAAATCCTAAAGCTGCTAAAGCCTTAACTAAAGCGGTATTAGAAGCACAACAATGGTGTGATAAACCCGAAAATAAACAGGAAATGTGTGAGATTGTTTCTCAAGATAAATGGTTTAAAGTGCCAGTCGAAGACATTATTGATCGCTCTCAAGGCAAATTTAACTACGGTGATGGGCGTACAGTCGAAAATCCTGATATTGCCATGAAATTCTGGCAAGACAATGCCTCTTATCCCTACAAGAGCCACGATCTTTGGTTTTTAACTGAAAATATTCGTTGGGGTTATATTCCTGCCGATACCGATACCAAAGCTTTAGTCGATAAAGTTAATCGTTCTGATATTTGGAAAGAAGCTGCTAAAGCAATTAAAGTAGCCGATGCCGAAATTCCCAAGACTGATTCTCGTGGTGTAGAAACTTTCTTTGATGGGGTTAAGTTTGATCCCGAAAATCCCCAGGCTTATTTAGACAGCTTGAAAATTAAAAAGGCCTAATTGATGGGAATTGATAATTGATAATTGACAATGGATAATTATCAATTTTGAAATATATGGTGGGCAATGCCCACTCTACAAATAAACTCGCTCTACATTTAGACTTTTATCTTTGCTTATTCTTCACTATGACAGCTAATCTTGATAATTCCCTTAAAAAGCCTAATTTTTTGGTTTCTTTACTTAAAAATCCTCCTAGGAAAATATTAGCCCCTATTTGTGCAATTCTGTTTATTCTGACCCTTTGGCAAGTTTTGTGTAGTGGTGAAGATGCTAATTTACCTAGTCCTTTAGTAACTTTTCAAGAGACTGCCGAGCTTATTTTCGATCCATTTTTTGATAACGGCGGTACAGACAAAGGCTTATTTTGGCAAATTCTCGCTAGCTTGCAAAGGGTAGCAGTTGGTTATACTTTGGCTGCTGTGGTAGGAATTGCTTTAGGCATTTTAATTGGTTCTAGTGCCTTTATGTATGACGCGGTAGATCCAATCTTTCAGGTATTAAGAACTGTACCACCTTTAGCCTGGTTGCCGATCGCCCTAGCTGCTTTTGAAGAAGCTAACCCCTCAGCAATTTTTGTAATTTTTATTACGGCAATTTGGCCCATCATCATTAATACTACGGTAGGGGTGCAGCAAATCCCCCAGGATTACAAGAACGTTGCCAAGGTGTTGCATTTATCTGGCATGAAGTACTTTTGGGAAATTATGTTCCCTGCTGCTGTTCCTTATATTTTTTCAGGCTTAAGAATTGGTATTGGTCTTTCTTGGCTGGCAATTGTAGCAGCCGAAATGCTAGTTGGTGGTGTCGGCATCGGCTTCTTTATTTGGGATTCCTATAACAGTTCACAATTGAGCGAGATTATCGTGGCTTTAATTTACGTTGGGATCGTCGGCTTAATCCTCGATCGCCTGGTAGCCTGGATAGCTTCGGTGGTAGTTCCCTCAGAACAACAACAGTAAACGAAGTCAGAAGTCAGAAGTCAGAAGTCAGAAGTCAGAAGTCAGAAGTCAGAAGTCAGAAGTACCACAAGGGTATAACATCAGA
>CAYMWC010000306.1:0-6054 GCA_964393695.1 uncultured Pleurocapsa sp. | reverse complement strand
ACCGCCGACTTCCACAATGTCAATGTGACACTCTAACCAACTGAGTTATAGCCCAATAACACTGAATCATTATATCAATAAAAGTCTCAAAATTACAGCATCTTTGTTAGTTGAGCAAGCAAAATAGCTATTTTTTCTCAAAGACGGAGCGTTCCCAAGCAAGAGAACGCCTATTATTGGGTTAATTATCCTCTTTTAACAAATCTTTAATAGCCTTGTGTTCATCAGGTTCATGTTCAGCAGGATTCTTGCGAGTATCAGTAATCAGCCAATCCAAAGCTGCTGCTTGTAAATCGATCGCTGCTCCTGTTTTATCAACACAATAACGTCCAAAAACCAGTTTATCAACTAAGCGAATACCTTCTCCCAAACGGGAATATTCAAAAATCACACTGTTATCGACAGTTGCACCACTACAGATATAACAATTAGGGCCAATCATAGTCGGACCAATAATTTTTGCTCCATCCTCAATTTTAGTCATTCCGCCTATATAAACAGGGCCACTAATATCTACTTTGTCCCAATTAACAGCTACATTCAAGCCTGTATAGATACCAGGAAAAACTTCTGTCCCAGGAATATTGACATTTTTAATTTCTCTAGTTAAAACACCACGAACAGCGTGCCAATAGTCAGGAACTTTACCAATATCAACCCATTCAAAGTCCATAGAGACGGCATAAAAAGGAGCTTGCTTGGCTACTAATTTGGGGAATAACTCACTTCCAATGTCATACTCTTGATTGGGAGGAATAAAATCAAATATTTCTGGTTCAAAAATATAAATCCCTGTATTAATTTCAGTGCTTAAAGCTTCTGCTACTGAAGGTTTTTCCTGAAAAGATTGAATCCGCCCTTCATTATCGGTGACTACAACACCATAGCTAGGAACATCCTCTTTGGGAACTTTTTTAGTAATAATAGTAGCGATCGCGCCCAAAGCTTTATGTTGCTGAACTGCTGCGGTTAAGTCTAAATCAATTAGAGCATCACCACACATAACCACAAAAGTATCATCAAAAAAAGCATTAAAGTCTTGGATCTTGCGTAAGCCACCAGCTGATCCTACTGCCTGACCAACTAATTTACCGTCAACAATACTGCCTTCAAAAGAATAGCCGATATCTACCCCAAAACGTTGACCATCACGAAAATAACCTTCTATTTCATGAGCAAGATGACTAACGTTAACCATGATCTGATCAAAACCATGTTGTCTTAGAAGTTCTAACAAAAACTCCATGACTGGTTTTTGCAAAATTGGAATCAAAGGTTTGGGAATTGTATATGTTATGGGACGAACACGAGTGCCTTTACCAGCAGCCAGAATCATGGCTTTCATCAAAGCTTCTCCTCAACCAGACTTGTAATAAATATTTAAACTATTCCAGTTTATCAATAATGGCTACCGAAGACTCAATTTTACGTACACGAATTTAACGGACGAATACTTAAATCTTGATAAAATTCTTCTTGAAATAATTCTACTTTTGATTGCGCTGACAGCAATAATAATGCCCAAAAGACCCCTGCACGGTCTGAATTTGGAGATTCTAAATGTTCGGAATCGCTTACTTTTGTTGATTCAGCCTTATGCCATCTCTGTAATAAATTTTCCCAATCTACATAATCTTGCTCTGAGGCTAACTGGGCTAAATTCAAAATCAAAAAGCTTTCTAACTGAGCAGCTAATTCAGTTAAATTTTCATTATGAGCCAGTTGAGCGATCGCTTTAATCGCTGCACTTCGAGAACGAGCCGAACGACGGGGAGAACTATCGGTAGCTGCTGCTTCGATTTCAGCAGCAATATGTTCTAGCTGTTCAATTAATTCTTGTAAGGTGACACGCCTTTTACCTACAGGTTGAAAAGAAGTACGACGACGCAAATGCTGTTCCAAATTAGCTGGTAGCGATCGCACTGACGATTCGACCAAAATTTCTGCTTCTAAAAACTCTTCCTCTTCTACTTCTGCCAGTTCTGATTGTAATAAATGGAGACTGTCAGCTTTGAATAATACCAGCATTGATGCCCACAAAAAAGCTTGACCAGAACGAGGTAGATCGGCTTCTGCTTGTGGTAAATCGGTTTCACCCATTAGCCCTAATTCGGCTAAAAAACGGTCAATGATCTTAATTACGGGGACATCCCAAGGATCAATTTCCCCTCGTTCTGCGAGATTAATTAAGTTGGCGATCGCCTCTTGAGCAGGAGTTATATTCATAATCAATCAGTTATAATCTATAATTTCCAATTTTTCCAACTAAAATATTTACCCATTAAAATAATTTCACTAAAACGCCACAACCCGATAAACTTAAACTTGTTTATCGCTCTTTATGAGTATTAGGATCTTATTAGCCTAAGAACGCACCTGTAGTAGGTGTTAAAACTTTTAAATTACAGCTTTACTCAAACACTACAAGATAAATCATGACTGCAACAAGTACTCGTTTCCCCATCGATTTAGATGCCTATAAACCTTTAGCCTTAGACCCTAGCAATCCTAACCTAACAGACGAGCAAAGAGAAACTTTAAAAGCCAATATTCAACTCTGCCGTGAGGCGATCGTCTTTTTTACTGCCACTGGTGCAGCTAGAGGAGTTGGAGGACATACTGGCGGCCCATTTGATACTGTTCCTGAAGTCATGATCCTCGATGCCTTTTTCCGTGGTGCGCCTGAGAATTTTGTACCGATCTTTTTTGATGAAGCAGGACATCGTGTTGCTACTCAATATTTAATGGCAGTATTGCATGGTGACTTACCTAAAGAGGATTTACTGAACTACCGTGGAGCTAATTCTAGATTACCTGGACACCCAGAATTAGGCTTAACTCCTGGAATTAAATTTAGTTCTGGTCGTTTAGGACACATGTGGCCCTACATTAATGGTATAGCCTTAGCCAACCCTGATAAGGTGGTAGTTTGTTTGGGTTCTGATGGTTCTCAACAAGAAGGTAATGATGCGGAAGCTGCTCGTTTGGCAGTAGCTCAAAACCTCAAGGTCAAGCTGTTTATCGATGATAACGATGTGACGATCGCTGGTCACCCTTCGGAATATTTGCCAGGTTACAGTGTCGAAAAAACTTTAGTTGGTCATGGTTTAAGTGTCAACGAAGGAGATGGCGAAGATATAGATGCACTCTATAGTCGTATGTGTGCTGCGGTTACGAGTGATGGGCCAGTTGCTCTAATTAATAAGCGTCCCATGTGTCCTGGAATTGAAGGAATAGAAGGTTCTACCCACGGACATGATGTAATTGCCGTTGATAAAGCGATCGCCTACCTAGAAAAACACGGACAGGGGGCAGCAGCAGATTTTCTCAAAAATATTAAAAAACCCAGCAATGATTATAAATTTCTAGGAGTAAGTGACAAACTCGGTTCTAACCGCAATGTCTTCGGGGAAGCAGTTGTATCTGTTCTGGGTAAAATGAGCGATGCCGAACGCAAAGAGAAAGTTATCTTTATTGACAGCGACTTAGAAGGTTCTTGTGGTTTCAAACAAATCCACGATGCCTATCCTGATGTTTTTATTCCTTCGGGAATTATGGAACGGGGTAATCTTTCGGCTGCTGCTGGTTTTGGGATGGCAGAAGGTAAACAGGGTGTCTTTGCTACCTTTAGTGCGTTCTTAGAGATGTGTATTTCGGAAATCACTATGGCACGGCTGAATAGGTCTAATCTTTTGTGTCACTTTTCCCACGCTGGTATTGACGACATGGCAGATAATACCTGTCACTTTGGGATCAATAATATGTTTGCCGACAACGGACTAGATGACGGCTATGAAACTCGTCTTTATTTCCCTGCCGATGCTAACCAAATGCGCGCCTGTGTAGACAAGGTATTTCATAACCCTGGAATGCGCTTTATCTTTTCCACTCGCTCGAAAGTGCCAATGGTTTTAGATGAATCAGGAAATGAATTATTCGGTAGCAATTACACCTTTACTCCTGGTAAAGACGAAATAATTCGTGAAGGAGACGCAGGTTATATCGTAAGTTTTGGTGACGCTCTTTATCGTGCTTTAGATGCAGTAGAACGTCTCAAACAAGAAGGTATCAACGTTGGGTTAATAAATAAACCTACCCTCAATCTTGTCGATGAAGAGATGATGACCAAAATCGGTCAATCACCTTTCGTTATGGTAGTTGAATCCTTTAACCGTCGTACTGGTTTGGGTAGTCGTTTTGGTTCTTGGTTGCTAGAGCGAGGTTTAACTCCTAAATATGGCTATCTTGGTGTCCATGAAGAAGGTTGTGGTGGACTTTGGGAACAGTTCCCCTTCCAAGGACTAGATCCAGAAGGTATTATCAGCCACGTTAAAGGATTTATTAATTGATAATTGACAATTGATAATTAATTCGGTTTAAGATTTCTAGATTTTATTAGGTGGGCAGATGCCCACTTTTTTTGTAGCTACAGCACTAATAGTCTGTCAATTTTGAATTGAGGAGTTGAGGTAAGGAAGTAGGAAGTAGCAGATAGCAAGTTTCTTTTAGGTAGTAGGTGACAGGTCAAAAACCCTGACTTTTGACTTTTGACTTTTGACTTTTGACTTTTGACTTCTGACTTTTGACTTCTGACTCCTAGCTTCCTACTTCCTACTAATGAAGCCGATACTCTATGCGTCTTAACTTAACCTTGTACGACTTTTTGGTGAATCGAGATATGATAGCTTATCATCGTTTTTAATCAAATGATCAAAAGCTTATAGTGAGACAGTTACGTTGCGGAGGTATCCTCCGTTGAGTAAACTGTCGAACCCGAAGGGCTTATAGCTTATAGCTTATAGCTTAAATTATGACTCACAAACTATTAATTGTTACCACTGTTCCCGTTACCCTTCGCAGTTTTTTATTACCGTTTATCCGACATTTCAAAAGCTTAGGCTGGCAGGTAGATGGGATGGCACAGGGATTGACGGCTGATCCAGAATGCGTTGCTACTTGCGATCGCGTTTGGGATATTCAATGGTCAAGAAATGTTCTAGATCCCAGAAATCTTTTGTCAGGAGTTTCACGAGTCAAAAAAATAGTAGCGCAAGAAAACTACGATTTAGTTCATGTTCATACTCCCATTGCTGCCTTTGTTACCCGTTATGCCCTCAAGGATTTTCCCAACACCAAAGTCATCTATACTGCTCACGGTTTTCACTTCTATCGTGGTGGCAGTCGGCTGAAAAATCTCATTTTCTTAGGCTTAGAGAAATTAGCTGGTGCTTGGACTGACTATTTAATCACCATCAACCAGGAAGATGAAACGGCTGCTAAACAATATCGTTTCTTACCTTCAGAACGAATTTATTACACTCGTGGGATTGGAGTTGATACCAATTACTATACTTCCCGCCAAGTTACCGAACCAGAAGTACTCAAAATACGCCAAGAGCTAAATCTATCTGACTCTGATTCTTTGTTACTGGCGATCGCTGAATTTACCCCTCGTAAACGACATCGAGATCTGCTTAATGCTCTAGCCAAACTCTCCAAGCCTCAAGTTCATTTAGCTTTGGCAGGAGAAGGGCCTTTAAAAGCAGAAATGGAACAATTAGCCACCCAACTAGGCATTGCCCAGCAAGTCCATTTTCTCGGATTTCGGACTGATATACCCACCTTAATTAAGGCTGCTAGTGCTGTTTTATTAGTATCTCAACAGGAAGGCTTACCCCGTAGCATTATGGAGGCGATGTGTTTAGCTACTCCCGTTATAGGCTCAAATATACGCGGTACTAAAGATTTACTCGCAGACGATTGTGGTATTTTAGTGGGTTTAGGAGATATAGAAGCGATCGCGCAAGCAATGGCACAAGTAGTTAATAATCCCCAAAACTCGGCAGCAATGGCACAAAAAGCCCAGGCAAAAATGGAGCATTATGATATAGAGCAGATCATTGAGCAATATACAGAGATTTATCATCTAGCCCTAGCTGAACTTTACCCAAAGCCAAACCAAGATCAATCCCAACGCAGTTTGACGAAACAGTAGTGGAGTAGTGGAGTAGTGGAGTAGTGGAGTAGTGGAGTAGTGGAGTAGTGGAGTAGTGG
>CAYMWC010000305.1:0-6076 GCA_964393695.1 uncultured Pleurocapsa sp. | reverse complement strand
GCTTTTAGCTCTTCATTTCTGGATAGATAGCCCAAAAGTTTTTACCCAAGCTTAAAGTTAATTTAAGACTTTTGATAGAAGTAATTTTATTTGAGTTTTTTATAGGCTAAATGTAAGATTTGATAGACTCTGTCAAAGATAAAAAATAACAGCTGTAATTAAAGTAATTAAATTAGCTTGTTATAAATATTAGATTTTACACTGAATCGTTTTTAAGTAATTAATATACAGTACTTGTCAATTAAATGGCTGATATTTTTTTAAGTAATTTATGGAGTAGTAATGAAAAAAATATACTATGGGAATATTCAACGTCAAGTAACGAGTTTGATTCCTATTATTGAGCTACATATAACCTTAATAACAGCAATTGAAGAAACAAAGAATAAATTAAATATCTTGCCTATCGAACTTGAAAGTTTAAAAAAACAGGCTGATTTGTTAAACTTAAAATCTGCTCAAAAATCTGCGGATGATTTACAATCAGAATTTCAGCAAGCAGAATTCAAGTTAGACTCTTTAGTAGATGATTTAGATGAAGTATTTATTAACTTAGTTACCTTTGAGGGTAAACTAAAAAATATAGTTGCCCTCAGAGAAAGGCTAGAAGCTATACAAGAAGAAAGAATAAATGGTTTAACCCCAGAAAGAATATATAAACTGCTAGAAAAACAAAAGCAGCGTAGTGAGGCTATGCCTTCAAGTTTATCGTCTGAAGATAATAATCTCATCAAGCAAAAACTAATTAATTTTGGCAATAAATTGCGCGATTACCCCAAGGGTACGCTCCGCGATCGCAAAACAGCAGTAAGCTTGGCTATAATTGCTAGTTTATCACTGGGCTGGATAGCAGGTTATCATTCATCTACGAATGTAACGTTAAATGATAATGAGACGGTTGAAACTACTCAAGAAAGAAATTAAACATATTAAATATATTTTGAGCAAACAACAAAGATCATACTTTAGGATTATGCTGAATTAAGTAAATATTTTTAGAATGAAACAAGGAAAAGTAAAGTTGAAATAAATAGCTTTCAACTTTACAAAAACTAAAATATTTACTCAAGCAAGAATATTGACTATTATGAGTTTATCTTTCGATCTAAAGTATATTTCGATTATAAGTTTTACTGCTTTTATCTTTATAGTAACTGGGCAGATAGCTCAAGCGGAAACACCAATAGAGGCAAATAACATCAATAAAACCTCAAATTTACAACAGCAATCTAATTTTAGATCTACAACAGAAGCGGTTGATTTTAATAATTATCAACAACTAACTTCTGCTTCTAATTTAAATGTTTCCTCGACTCCAACTCCATCTAACAATTCAGAACAATCAAATACAGAAATAGCCCAAACACAGATAGAAATCGATCCAGGTAGAGAAACGCGCTCTGGTTCTAGTTATATTGGTTTAGGTGGTAATATTGGTCTGGATGGAGAAACAAGTATTGGCAAGAGTTCTTTTGCTGTAATTAGCAAAATAGGATTAACTGACTCGATATCTTTTCGTCCCTCAGCTTTAGTTGAAGATGATGCAATTTTTATACTGCCTTTAACAGTTGACTTTTTTGCCGAAGATGTCGAAGTCTCAGACGCAGGTTTTAAAGTTGCTCCTTATGTCGGTGGAGGACTATCTCTGGCTACAGGAGAAGGTGATACGGTGGGTATAGTAGTTACTGGTGGTTTAGATATTCCTATATCATCAGACTTTACGGCAAACGCTGCTGCTAACGTTAAATTCATTGATAGTACCGATGTCGGTATTTTATTAGGAGTTGGTTATAACTTATAATTTTAGCGATCGCAGTAAACAGATAATTATCAATGACTTCTACTTGGCGTTTAATTCCCCCTCTGGAAGCATCAGCAGAGACACAGATGGCGATTGATCGCTATCTACTAGAACAACATCGGCAAGGCAGAAATTCTCCGACAATTCGCTTTTATACTTGGCAACCTGCTGCCATTTCCTTGGGATATCATCAAAAAGATTACCCCGCAACTTGGCAAAATCTCACATGGCAGGGAAAACCTTTAGATATCGTACGTCGTCCAACAGGAGGTAGGGCTGTATTACACCAGGGTGATTTAACCTATATGGTAGTAACATCTCTGCCTGCTGGTAAACGTTTGGAAGTATACAAACAAATATCTCAGTTTTTGCTAACAAGCTGGCGATCGCTCGGTGTTAAATTAGATTATGGTACGGCAACTAAAGAGTATATTCAAAACCATAACTGTTTTGCTACTGCTACAGGTTCAGATTTAGTTACAGCCACAGGTAGTAAGGTGATTGGCAGCGCACAGCTACGTCGAGGTAAAGCAATTTTGCAGCATGGCTCAATGATTCTCAATACCGATGCTCATCTCTATCAGCAGGTATTTGGCGTGCCTTTAGAGCAAAATTTATTAACAAGTATTAAGCCAGCTAAGGATTACTCCTCAGACCAAATTATACAAAACTTAACTCAAGCAGCAATTACAACTTTTAAGATTGATATAGTAGAGCAATCTTTGTCTACCAAGGAATGGCAAGATATTGCCAGTGATTTCTCTTTATTGAGATACTAAAGTTATTAAACTTAATTAAATCTATTCAGATATTATGAGCATAGTGAGTCAGGTCATCCTAAAAGCAGATGACGAGCTACGCTACCCTAGTAGCGGTGAACTAGAAGGCATTAAAAACTTTTTAACCACTGGCGAAAGGCGAGTGCGAATTGCGGAAGCTTTAGCTAGTAACGAGAAAAAAATCGTTGATCAGGCTGGTAAAGCACTTTTTAGAATGCATCCAGAATATCGTTCATTGGGTGGAAATGCTTATGGACAAAAACAATATAATCAATGTCTAAGGGATTTTGGGTGGTATCTACGCTTAGTTACTTATGGTGTAATGGCAGGCGATAAAGGACCAATCGAAAGTTCTGGTCTAATTGGAGTTAAAGAAATGTATAACTCCTTAGAAGTACCTGTGCCTGGAATGATTGATGCGATTCGTTGTTTGAAAAACGCAGCAATTGACCTGTTAAATAAAGAAGATGCCCAAGAAGCCAGTCTTTACTTTGATTATATTATTCAAACTATGGCTTAGTTTGATGATTCTAAGTTAGTGTTCATTAACATTTGACTGGGTAATTGTCAGTTGGTTAAAAGCGAGTGTAGTAAAATAGATTATCTGCTTTTTCTTGACTGTCAATTACCTGTATTATTTCAATGGCTTCAATGACTTGGGTCAAGAAAAATTTTGGGTTTTCCCTAATCTTATTGCTCTTAACTTACGCTGCTGAAGGGTGGATGTATGGTGCTTGGACAACTAAACAATTAGAGTCAGGGATTTTATTTACCCAGTTAACCGAACAAATGCGCTTGGGTATTTTTTATACTACTGCTATTGCTGCTATTTCCTTCTTTGTCATTATCTTTACCTCTCCTATTTCCCTATTTACCATTAGCCTCAATGGTTGGCTAAAATCTGATACCAGAGCTTTTTTGTCAATTTTTATTGGTGCTTTTGCTGTTGCTCTAGTTGTCCAACGGATAGATTTTTTTGCTCGGTTTTTAGTACTGACTGCTGCTGCTTTATTATTTAAATTAGATTTACAGTTAAGCGGTTACAATCGTTGGCTATGTTCTCTAATTTTAATTATCCTGTGTTGGTTAGGATTTACAGGCGGTATACTAGCATTTTATAACTGGAGTTTATAAAGAATACGAACTTTACTAAAATAAATATTTCAATGAGTAAAAAAAAAGATAATAACAGTAAGACTTGGCTACGTGTAGTCACTTTAGTTCTGGGTTTGGGATTTGCTGCTTCGACAGCAGCGATCGGTTTAAGTGGTTTGTTTAGTCAGAATAATGCCACTTCTAATCTCTCAGAATCTACGAGTAATACTGCTAATTCTCCTGATGCAGAAGCCCAAATACAGATGCAGATTAGCGGTTATGAAAAAGTATTAGAACGTGAACCTAAAAATGCTACAGCACTACAAGGATTAGCTCAAATTTATTTACAAACAGGCAAGATAGAAAAAGCCGTCCCCGTCATCGAAAAATTAGTTGCCTATTATCCCGATCAACCAGAATATGCTGGGGTTTTGCAAGTAATTAAACAACAACAAGCTCAACAGCCAGCAGCAACTCCGAAAACTAAGTAGTAGGTAGTAGGTAGATTCAGCAAGCCCTAAATAAACTCTATGGCAAAAGGCGATTGTATTTACGTGTATCGGAATTTATGGCAATTAGATGGACTATATAAACATTACGGAATTGACTGTGGTGATGGCACAGTAATTCATTACCGTAAACCAAGTGAAACTATTGAGCGCACTTCTTTAGCAACCTTTAGTAGAGGTAATGCTATATACATGGCGGAATATAGTGATGGCTTTGGCTATATTGCTGATGTGGTAGTAGAAAGAGCAAAAAGCCGACTGGGAGAACAAGAATATAATTTACTGTTTAATAACTGTGAACATTTTACCAGTTGGTGTAAGACAGGAATTAGCGACAGCCAACAAATCCAAAACTTTGTGCCAATTATTAGTACTCTTGATCCTGCTAAACTATACGAACCAATCAAACAATCACTACAAGGCAAAGATAGTCGTACTTCTCAGCAGTTACTAGCTGAAGCCTTAGCAGATCTCAAATCAGTTTGGGAGCAAGTACAGCCTGAATATCAAACAGCGATCGCCGAAGCTGCTGTCTGGGAAAAAGTAGCCAAACAAGCTCTCAGTAAAGATCGCGAAGATTTAGCACGAGCAGCGATCGCTAAAAAGCTAAGCTATCAAAAACGCGCCAGGGAATTAGAAATAGAACTTAGTGATCTGGCAGAAATGACAGAAAATATAGTACAGACTCAACAGGAGTTATAGAATTTTAATGGTTACAAATTCGTAGAAATGGCAGCTACAGGACAAGTAGGAACACATTGTTCACAAACAATACAGCGCGATCGCCGAAAGTCTAATCTCCAGGTTTCAGGATTCATGACCAAAGCCTCGGTAGGGCAAACTCCCGTACACAAACCGCAATCTACACAGCTATCTCGATCAATAATAATTTCCCCACTAGCAGAAAAAACGCTAATATCTCGTATTCTCATCCATTCAATTGCTGCATCAATTTGATCGATGTCTCCCTGTAACTCCACTACTAATTTACCCATCTGATTAGGTGCAACCTGAGCGCGAATAATATTAGCAGCCACATTAAAATCCTTTGCCAAACGATAAGTCAGAGGGATTTGGACGGCAGTTTTGGGGAAAGTTATGGTTACTCGTTTTTTCATCGTTTAATAAATGGGTCTGAAACCCCGTCTTTCAGGACGATTATGTATGGTTGACAAGATAATTAATTCGCTATATTGTAATTAAAATAGCGAAAACAGTAATTATGTACGCCACTCAGAAAAATCAACTCAGACAACTTAGTAAGCAGGAATTTCAGGCCCTGTCTACTTTGTGTCGCTTGAGCAAGAATCTTTTTAACGTGGCGTTGTATGAGTGCAGACAATATTTTTTTAATGAAAGAAAACGTCTGACGTACGAGTCTAACTACCACCTTTGTAAGTCGAATGAGAATTATCAGTTGCTTAATACTGACATTGCTCAACAAACTATGAAGGTGGTAGATAGGAGTATGAAATCTTTCTTGGGGTTGCTCAGAGCTATTAGCATTGGGCGTTGTGACCAAAAACCAAAACTGCCTAATTACCTGCCCAAAGAAGCATATTTCCCTTTGATTATTCCTCGCATTAGGCTCAAAGACGGGATGTTTGACATTCCAATGTCTCGCGAGTTTAAAAAGGAATATGGAGAGGTGAAAATTCAACTTCCCGAAAGACTGAAGGATAGGAAAATTAAGGAGGTACGAATACATCCGATCAGCTCCGCTCGTTGGTTTGAGATTGAGTATATTTATAAAGATGAGAAAATAGAAACATCTGTCAATCCTACTAAGGCTCTTGCTATTGACTTGGGTGTAGATAATCTTTGTGGTTGTATTGATACTGATGGGCATCAATTTTTGATTGATGGAAAACGACTTAAAAGCATTAATCAGT
>CAYMWC010000304.1:4004-6087 GCA_964393695.1 uncultured Pleurocapsa sp. | reverse complement strand
TGAATATGTAATTAATTTTGCTTAGGTACTTAAAAACATGAGTTAATGAGAGTATTCTTAATCCAAGCCAGATGGAACTCCAACCTTTAACTATTGTTGCGCCAAAAATCCAAATAAGTGAGATATTTCCTGCACTGGAATTAATCATGTCTCATCATGCAATAGATGAATATCATTGGCGTTGGGAGGTAGAAAACACTCTCTCAGAATTTAAGACTCATCTGAATGCTCGAAAAACTCGAATTCGCTCCAAAAAACCTAAATTGGTTGTTCAAGAAATTTATGGGTGGTTACTGGCTCACGCTCGCAGTACGGTCTTTGATTTTTCGTGCTTCTACTACTACTGATAAATCTCCTCTAAGATTTAGTTTTACAGGAACTCTAAGAATTCTACGTCGTGCTATTTCTCAATTTCAACAGGCTTTGCCTTCTTCTCTGCCTTACTTTTTCTCTTGGCTAATTTCGGAAATTGCCGAACAAATCATTCCGACCCGTCAAGGTCGAACTAATCCGAGAGTTGTCAAGAAACCTCGCTCCAAATTTAAAGCCAGAAAGCCAATTCATCGAACTGGGTTTACTCAACTTCAACCACTTACTTTTGCCGTTTTTCCTTCTGCTGTTTAATTATTAACCGAACAGTATTGGCTTTCCATCAGCTAATAGCTAAAAGCTATTAGCTTGTAATCTTAATTATCGAAAAACATAAAAAACTGATAAAGCTATTAATCATTTATCTGGAAAATTTGTTTAGATTTACTGAAGTTACTTTAAGTCTTAACTAAAAATATAAATGCTTAGTTAATCTGGGTATAAATATTAAAATCTCTTTTTTTTTACTACGTAAAACTTATAAAAATACATTTTTAATCTTAAATTCAAAAAATTATGACAACTTTTAACGTAACTAATTCTAATGATTCTGGTGCAGGTTCTCTACGTCAAGCAATTATCGATGCTAATGCTAACTCTGGACTAGATACAATTATTTTAAACAGTAATGTTACTCTCTCTTCAGCTATTGATATTACTGATTCAGTAGAAATTACTGGCACTAATTCTGTTATTACTCAAACTGGTAGCGATCGCTTATTCAAGATTGATGATGCGACTACTGGTTTAATCGATGTAACTTTAAGCAGTTTAACTTTAACTGGTGGTAAGCCTGTAGAAACTGGTGGTGCTATCTATACTGTTGAGAATTTAACTCTCAATAATGTTGTAGTTGAAGGTAATGCTACTACCAAGCGTGGTGGTGGAGTTTACAGCGAAGGCGCAACTTTAGTAATCAACGATAGCGTCTTCCGCAATAACGAGATTGCTGATGGTACTACTTCTGCTGGTGGAGCAATCTACAGCTTGAATGGTGTACTAAAGATGGATAATACTGTGGTTGAGGATAATAAGTCTTTGATTGGTGCGGTTACTATCAAAACTAGTAAAGCCACTATTACTAATAGCCAATTTAATAGTAACAGTGGTGGTGGAATCTTTATGTTTGAAAGGGCTGAGACCGTAATTGATAATGTCCAAATTACTAACTGACGTTACGCAGTTGGACGAAAAAATAGTAGTTTCAAAAAACTAGAGAAAAAGATAAGCAAATCCTTTGATCCTTTCCCTTTAACCTTTTCCCAATCCTGACAGATGAATTAGTGCGTAACATCAGTTACTAATAACATATCAAATTATAACAATAGCATCGGTGGAGGTGTCGCAATTGCTACTAACTCCAAAGCTACCATAACTAATAGCCTCATTGATAGCAACCAAAGTGTCTATGGAGGCGGAGTAATGATAGGAGATAGTGGCTCTACAGCCGAAATCACCAATAGCACTATCAGCAATAACATTGCTACTGAAGCTGGTGGTGGAGTTGACGTGGCAGATGGTGCTTCAATTACTATCGAAGACAGCATTATTTCTGGCAATACCGCGAAAATCGGCAGTGGCTTAGAAACCTACAATAATAGCAGTGCTTTCTTGATCGATGTTACTGTCACTGGCAATACTGGTAGTGCTAAGGAATTAGAAGGCGAGAATATCAGATTTGGTACTTCACCCGATCCTGTTGACCCAATAGATC
>CAYMWC010000304.1:0-3904 GCA_964393695.1 uncultured Pleurocapsa sp. | reverse complement strand
CCATAGATCCCATAGATCCCATAGATCCCATAGATCCCATAGATCCCATAGATCCCATAGATCCAGTAGATCCCATAGATCCTACAGCAGCACCAAGTCTTCAGCTAGCGGAAGTACATCGCTTTTACCAGCATGAAAAAGGATTTCATCTGTATACCGCAGACATGACTGAGATTGCAGACATCCAAGCTAAAAGTCAAACAGGTGAACTTGCTTATAACTATGAAGCTGAAAAGTTTAATGTCTTAAGCAGTGATAAAGACGCTTTAACTGGTGTAGATATTGCTGGTGCAGAAGAAGTATATCGCTTCTTTAACACTCAAACTGGCGCACATTTGTACACTATGGATGAAGTAGAAAAACAGTATATTGAAGATAATTTGAGTAACTATAACTACGAAGGAATTAAGTTCTATGCCTTTGAAGATGCACCTCAAGATATCGAGACTGTACCTGTATTCAGAATGCTTAACGGTCAATCTGGTTCACATCTGTTTACCACAGATCAAACTGAACTCAATTACATTCAAGACAACCTATCCCACTTTTCCTTAGAAGGCAATAATGGTGTAGCTTTCCATGTAATTGAGTTGTCAGGAATCTCGTAGGGGCATATACCTCCGTTTAGAAAACGGAGGCTTGTAAACCTAGTACTTGACCAGTCTCAGTTCTTATTTTTAAGAACTACCTTTAGCTTAAGAGTTAACGTTCTTACCCTAGAATGCTTGCCAGTTCTAGGCTCTAAAACCGAAAAGTTAAACATCTTGATCGAGATTAAAGAAGTGCTTTTTGGATAGTACCGAAGCTAAAGATTGACGAGGCAAACATTATCCAATCTTGGAGAACAGACGCAAAAATGTCTAATTTCGTTTTCGTTTTAGATGCCAACAAGCAACCGCTAGAGCCTTGTTCGCCGACAATAGCAAAAAAGCTATTGAAAGCAGGTAAGGCTGCTGTATTTAGGCGATATCCTTTTACGATTATCTTAAAAAAGGCAGTTGAGCCAAAAGAGGTTAAATCTTACAAACTTAAATTAGATCCAGGTTCTCAAACTACTGGGATAGCTATTCTGCAAGACAACAAGCTTATCTGGGCAGCAGAACTAACTCATCGCGGTCAACAAATAAAAAACGCTCTAGAGTCTCGTCGCTCTTTAAGAAGAGGACGCAGAGGCAGGAAAACTAGGTACAGAAAACCACGATTCCTCAATCGAACAAGAGAAAAAGGCTGGTTGTCACCGAGTCTTGAGCATCGCATTCTAACTACAACGACCTGGGTAAATCGATTAATCAAACTTTGTCCTCTTAGCTCTATTGCAATGGAGCTAGTTCGTTTTGATACCCAAAAATTACAAAACCCTGAAATCAGTGGTACTGAATATCAGCAAGGTACTTTATATCAGTACGAGGTTAGAGAGTATCTTCTAGAAAAGTTTAATCGTACTTGCGCGTACTGTGGGACAAAAGATACACCTCTAGAAGTAGAACACATTGTACCCAAATCTAAAGGTGGCTCTAATCGAGTATCAAACCTAACTCTCGCTTGTGTTCCTTGTAATCTAGCTAAATCTAATTTAGATATTACAGAGTTTTTAGCTGACAGACCATCCTTATTAAAAAGAGTATTATCTCAAGCCAAATCACCTCTCAAAGATGCTGCTGCGGTTAATTCTACTCGATGGAAACTATTTAATAGCCTGAAAGAAACTGGTTTACCTGTAACTACAGGCACAGGAGGGCAAACTAAATTTAATCGTACTCAACAGCAATTAGAAAAGCGTCATTATTTAGATGCTGCCTGTGTTGGGAGTACTCAATTGCTAGAAATATTAACTAATCAACCATTATTAATTAAGTGTACTGGTCATGGCAACAGACAAATGTGCGGTACTAACAAATATGGTTTTCCTATTCGACATCGCACAAATCAAAAAGTCCATAAAGATTTTCAAACTGGAGATATCGTTAAAGCTATCGTCACCAAAGGCAAAAAAATTGGAACTTACACAGGTCGTGTATTAGTTCGCGCCTGTGGTAGTTTTGATATTTCAACTAATGCAGGAAGAGTAGCTGGTATTAGTCACAAATACTGTTCGCATATTCACAAAAAAGATGGTTATCAATATAGTTATCACGGCTAATAAATTAGCCGAGTCGAATTTCATCCCCGACTTAAAAGATCGGGGCTTCCATTCTCCCATGAGGTTCTCGTGATCGAATAAGCTATAAATATTTACTAAAAAAGCAAAACATTTTGCTTTTTTTTTGATTAAACATCATAAATTAACAAAGAAATAAGTTAGCTGTATAGAATTACAGAAATTAAGAAAATTATTGTTTAAATTAATAGTTGCATTAAGCATTCCAAAATGAAAAAATAAAAAGTAGGTGCAACCAACACTTACTTTTTATTTTGGCGTTTTTTTCGTAGTTATTATGATAGATCAAACCCTCGTCTTCTTGCAATTAAGTCAAAAAAATGAATATATCTCTGCTGTTGAACTAGCAATTGCTCTGGAAGCTTCTGTTGTTGAAGTTAGGCATTGCTTGCAAGATTTAGGCGATCTGGTTGAGTGTAACGGTGACGATGAATGGAGAGTTGTTAGAAATATTGCCCCAGAGCGAATTCTATCTGTTAAAGAACGACGCGAACGCCAACAGCTAGAAAAACAGGTAGCACAAGCTTTTTATATAGCTGGCACAAGCCTAAAAGCTTTACGAGATAAACGACTTTATCGTGAAACCCATCCTACTTTTGAAGCTTATATACGCGATCGCTTTGATTTTACGAGACGTGCTGCTGACTATTTAATTTCGGGTGCTTTAGTAGTTGAAAATCTAAAACGAGAACAATTTGTTCTTAAAACAAATGTACTGCCCACTAAAGAATCACAATGCCGACCTTTAGCTAAACTTTCTCCTGAACAGCAAGTAGAAATTTGGAACACTGCTGTTCAGGCAGCTAAAGGTATTGTCCCCTCTGCCAAGCTAATAAAAGAAATTATCGATTCAGATAAACCTGGGTTAAAACTAAATCCCAAACCAGAAAACAAAGAACTAGTTTACAAACCTGGAAGTGGAATCGATTATGTAGTGCATTTAGATGAAAAAACTTATAAACTATTACAAAAGTATCAAGATAAGATAGGTACAGCTACAAAAAACGGAGCTATTAGAAGATTATTAGACAATGCGATCGCTGAATAAAAAGAAAGAAAAAACAGCCCTTAATTTGCTGCATTTACTCTTTATTAACAAATTGCGATATAACCAGCATTGGGAATGCTGGACTGGTTACGTTGTTAAAAGTGAAAATAAGTGGGCGGAAATTCCTTATGAACAGCTTACTGATATCGCTGCCCTAATAACTTCAGGTTTAACCAAGCAAAAAGCTAGCATCGAAGAAACCAAAATTTTGCTACAACAAATAGAACGCTGGGTAACTCAGTCTGATGGAGAATTAGTCGAAGTCCGAGAGTCCAAAAATACTACCAAATGGTATCCAGCTTGCTTAGTTAATACAGCTACTATTGCTTAGTTTTCACCAAATAGCCTCTGATCAAAATTGTATTTAGAAACATCCACAATTTCAATATTCCCAAAATCAGAATGTTGAGGATTAAGAATATAATTTCGCCCTTCTCCCATAGGAATAACTGATGATGGTACAACCAAGGCTACAGACAAAGATTCTTGACTCCATTTTTGCCCAATGTAAGCAAGCTCAGATGGCGCAGGATTAATCCACCATTTTGAAGGTAATTCTTCAGAAGCAATAGCAAAAGTGTTTAAATTATCAGGTAATTTTAAAGTAATAATTGAACGGTCTTCAGGCATACAATCCAATGAAGAATGTACTAAAGTTTCCAAAGTAGCCAAAGCAGTAGAATCTGAAGTATAAAGTA
>CAYMWC010000303.1:0-6127 GCA_964393695.1 uncultured Pleurocapsa sp. | reverse complement strand
CTGAATCTATGTTTTTTTTATATTTCATCTGTGGGGCTGCCGAATGTGGGTTCTAATATACCTTCTTGTAAAGCATTTATAGCCATAAAATTAGGCATTTGACTAATACCCAGTAGTTTTGTTTAATCGACAAGATTTAAAAGAAGAGACAATTAAACTCGAATACTATCTCTACGATTGTCTGTCTCTTTCATCCTAATAAAGCGTTTCTTTTCTAGACAGAGTAAAATCGAGTCTTCGAGAGCGATCGCACCATCCCAACGGGGAGCTTCATCAAAGAGGGCAATTTCACCAAAGTATGCCCCAGTGGTTAATTGTTTTATTTCTTGTTGTTGACCATCTAAGTCTTTGACAATTTGGATTCTACCTTCGGCAATTATATATAAATGCCATCCCCAACTTCCTTCGGTATAGATGGTTTCTCCTGCTAAGACTTGTTTTTGTTCTAAAGCTTGATCGATAGGAAATAGTTCATCTAGGGAGAGATTTTTAAATAGAGGGATGTTTCGTAGTAAAAGCAAACGATTCATAGAGTTGCTAACAGGATGGGTAAGCTGATCGGCAGCAGGAAAAATTTCTTGTGTTACTAATTGTACGATGGGATCGGGATCTTGAAGTAAAGCGGAGGGAATGACGGACAAGGCTACTGAAGCACCTGTTTTGATCCAATGATCGCTCGACTCTAAAGCTTCCAGTAGTATTTTATAGCCTTTGTTTCTCAACCACTGGGGAGTAGATTCAATTTGGGTTTCGGGTTGTGCGGATACTGTCTGTTCTAATAAGGGTATTAAAGGTTGAATGAACCGACGATCATTAATTGAAGATAAAACTTCTACCGCATTGGCTAAATCACGGCGATCGCTAGTTGCCAAAATCCTTGTTACTAGGTTGACTGTACTGCCATAGCCTAGACAAGAGAGGATATATAAAACTTTTTGTAATAAACGCTGCTGATAGTCTTTGATCGCCACGGCTAAAAATCGCCAGTTAGGATCTTGACTGGGTATCTGTTGTTGCCACTTGCGAGTGAGAGTTAACTGCTGAAATTCGGGAATTAGATGTTTATATAAAATTTCGTTAGCCTGTTTGCTTTTAATTTTACCAATCGTCGCGATCGCTGTATTCACAATCTCAGAATTATCAGCATCTAGATTGTCTTTGGCGACTGCTAAACCAGCTTCACCATAGGCTGCCAAGCTACTAGCTACCTGTTGACGAACTTGAGGATCACTATCTTGTAAACCCCTAGTGATTGGTTCTAACATTTCCCCACAACGGGTAATTTCTAGGAGTTTATAGGCTGCAATTCTAACTGTAGGCTCAAAATGATTAATCTCTGCCAGGGCAATTTTAGCTAAATGATGGTCTTGAGGTAAAGCCAGGCTAACTAAAGCTTCTAAGGCTGATCTGCGTACATCTGGGCTGGTTTTAGGTAGTAAATATTCGATGAGGGTAATAAATTCGCGATTTTGACTCTGAGTGACAATTCTAGCGATCGCTTTAGCCGTATTCTCGCTGATTTCGCTCTGCCAAAATTGTTCGGCAATTTTCCCATCTAGATTTTCGGAAGCGGTAGCTTGAAATGTGGCGATCAAACCCAAGATTTTGACTTCTTGATCGCGATCATTAATTAATTCTGTTAACTGCTGTGGTTCAAAAGTATACTGGTTGGTAATTAGAACTTCTAAAGCCGTAGCACGAACAGTGGGATTAGTATCAGTTAATAAGTTAGCAAACTGTTGTAGAGTTGTTGCCTGGGAATGGTTACTAAATAATTTCAGGATTCCTTGACGGATGGCATGATCGGCTTCGGGTAATAAAGCTTGGATTTCGGGGAAAAATTGATTGGGGTTGCCGACATTTAATGCTAATTCTAAACCTTTGATTTGCGTATAGCGATCGCTGTTGGTTAAAAATTCCCGAATTAATTTACTTGATTGAGGGGGTAATTGGGTTTTTTCTTCAGCAAAATCATCGAGATTAATTGTATCAGTGCGAATCATCGCCTCTAAACCTTGGATATAAAACCTACCCATTGGTAAGCGTACCAATAATAAAATGCCAGTTAAAGTAATTGCTAACTCAGCAATTTGATCTAAAGTTAAATAAAGATTACATAGCCACAATACTACTCCTGCTGTCGTTAAACCCAAAGAATAAATCAAACCATCGCTCAATGCCCGAATGCGCCCGATATATTGATGGGGAATGCCGTTATAGTTTAGTTGGTGGATGGGAAGATTGATTGATTTATAAAGAGCATCACCGTTAATCTGTAGCCCTATGGCTGCCATTAAATTGAAATTTAGTAACAATCCTCCTAGACTTAAAAGAGTGGTGACAGGATAAACAACATTCAGTCTAGCTACTCCTACGCGCTTGAGCAACGGGCGAGTAAGACCATACAGAAATACCACCTGAATCAAGGAGATAATTATCCGCATTAACCCCAAAAATCCTGTTAAACGAGATTCGTCAAAGTGCTGCCCGTAAATATTAAACCAAAGAAATTCCGAGCTTATATAAATAATGACTAGTAAAAAGGTGCTACTAGCCAAAAATAAAATTAAGGGATAACGTTTGATTAAATCGGGTAAAGTTTTTAAAGATTCAATGATCCCTACATCTTCATCTTTAGCAGTAGTTTCCAGACGACGTTGAGAATTTTCCAAATAAACTAATTGTCCAAAAGCGATCGCCATGAACAAAGGTAAACTCAATAATAAATCCCGACTGGGGAAATAATGAGATAGTAACATTGTTAAACCGCCACCTAACAACGTTCCTACCGCCTGAGCAATCCCAATAAAAGGAGCATATTGCTTATATTCCAGGGTAGTAAAATAATCTGTAAGTAACCCAGGATAGAGAATATTATTATTAAAATCCCACTGAAAAAAAATCGTGATCAAAATCACATAGTATACCCATACTGCTCCCAAATTAACTAGTAGTCTCAACCCCAACATCAAGGAAATCGACACTAAGAGAGCATAGCGAAATATCTGAGGGCGACTAAAGCGATCGGCAATTTGCGAAAAAACACCGTAAGCAGGTAGAGAACATAAGCCAATCAAAATAAACACCAGAGGCAACTTACCTGCCCCCACATGACTGACAAACGAAGAATTAGCGATCGCCATAGCAATGACGTTATAAGTCAAGACGCTGACTGCTAACAATAAAATTTGTGCCAAGCGGTTAAATTGATAAGAAGATA
This sequence comes from uncultured Pleurocapsa sp., assembly GCA_964393695.1. GTDB lineage: Bacteria > Cyanobacteriota > Cyanobacteriia > Cyanobacteriales > Xenococcaceae > Waterburya. Next base: position 2,907 of record CAYMWC010000303.1, on the reverse strand, counting down.
AACCCAAACGCTGTTCGATAGCTTGACTAATCATGGTGTTTTTTGTTCGCTTACTGGGTTAGTTACTGTCGGCGTTGAAAGTATTCCATCTTGAGTCTCTAAGTTTTTACTCTCCTTTGTCAAATCATTTATATCAGTAGCAGGAATTAAAAATGCTAAACTAGCTGCAATTACCAAAAACCCTCCACCCATCACCACAGCTAGCAAGCGATTTTCGTGGAGTAAATGCTGCATAATCCAACCAAAACCCAAAGAGGCAACTATTTCTGGTAGGACAATAAAAAAATTAAAGATTCCTTGATAAATTCCCTGTCGCTGAGGCGGAATTAAGCCACTTAAAATTGTGTAGGGAATAATTAGCACACTTGACCAAGCTACCCCCAAACCTATCATTGCCAAGAGTAAAATATATTGATTGTCAATTACTACAAGAGAAATTAAGCTAAAACCGCCACAAAGTAAACAAAGTCCATGAGTTATAGGACGACTGAGACGTTGAGCAACGCGGGGCAAAACAAAAGAACAACCAATACAGACTGCGTTATAGATAGCAAAACAAATTCCTGCCCATTCGATTCCCTCACTATAGAGAGTCGAGTTTTGAGTAGTCGCACCAAAAATATTTCTTGCCACTGCGGGAGGGAAATACAGAAAAAAGCAAAATATCCCCAACCAAGTAAAAAACTGAATCCAGGCTAGCTGCTTCATTCTGACTGGCATTTGCCTTAGTGTCTGCCAAGTTTCTCTCAAACTACTATTAATTCCGCCTTTACTAGCCTGTAGTTGGCGAAATTTAGTTAAATTTTGGGGTGGATACTCAGGAGTCGTCACAATTGTCCACAATACCGTACCCAAAAACAATACACCGCCAATGTAAAAAGAAACTTCCACCGTCAGAGGGATCTTACGCAGACGATTACTGACATTACTAATCTCAAAAACATGGCTAAGTATCCAAGGCAAAACAGAAGCGGAAACAGCACCTAAACCAAACATAATGCTTTGCATAGCAAACCCTTTAGTTCTTTGCTCTGAAGGCAATAAATCCCCTACAAAAGCTCGAAAAGGCACCATGCTCACGTTGGCACTGGTATCCAAAATCCACAATAATCCTGCTGCTAGCCATAGATTAGTACAGTTGGGCATCAAAACTAAGGCAATAAATGCCAAAATCGCCCCAACTAACAAATAAGGTCTTCTCCTACCCAAAGGAGTCCAAGTATAGTCACTTAAATTACCGACAATTGGTTGTACTAGTAAACCAGTCAAAGGGGCAGCTAGCCACAAAATTGGCAATTGATCAGCCTTTGCTCCCAAATGCTCAAAAATAGCACTCATATTTGCCATTTGTAATCCCCAGCCAAACTGAATCCCCAAAAAACCAATGTTCATGTTCCATAGTTGCCAAGAGTTCAATGGCGATTTGCTGTTAGATTGAACAGAATTCTCTGTGGTATTAAATTTTGGCATTATTGACATACAGTTACAGCGAACAGTTATCGAGGAGCGAGTAGCAAGTAGCAATTTAAAAGTCAAAAGTAGCAAGTAAAACCTAGTGCCTAGTGCAAGCGTGCCTAATCAGTAATCAGTAATCAGTAATCAAAGTTATCGCAAAGGCCACCAGGAAACTTTATCGCGAGTTGCCCCATAAACTACTTTTAATTCCTCTGGATTGATGACAGTAATTAAATCGTTTTGAGAGCCTTTTGATGATTTTAACAAGCCTACCTTCGTCATGCCTTTTAAAACTTGTTCTACAGTGCGATGATTTAGTTGACAAGCTTTTGCAATCACCTCTATAGGTAGATCAAACACAAATGAACCATCACTCTGAGGTTGATTACCTAATTCTCGTTCTTGATAAATTAACGCTCTTAGTAAAGCTGCTACAGCTTGAGGAGGATAGGTACTGCAATTAAGCAGATGATATTGGAATTTTTCTTGTAACTCAAACATCAATCCGTAGCGTTGACGAAATTCTTCCGATTCTTGATGTATTGACCTAACTATTTCTAAAGGAATTTTGACTACATCTGCTGTTTTATAGGCTTCTACCAAGCTTGGAAATGCTCTAGAGAAATTACCATAGCTAAAAGCTAAATTGTGCATTCCAAAACAACTATTGGCATAGGTTATGGCAATAATACGATCTAAAGGGGTACTACGAACTACAATCGGGCCTCCTTGGATTATTAAGTAAAGATACTCTAAAGACGTATCATTATTAAATGCTGTATAAACTGGACGACTAGAATACAGCTTTTCAACAATAAGTTGTTTGGAATCAATATACTCAGTTAGCCAAGATTGGTCTAAATTCTTAAACAAAAAATTGTTTTGAGTTATATATTCTATGGGATTTAGTTGTTGTGAATCTTGAGTTGACTTCCTCATTATTAATTAATATATTGGTGCTGCTTAAGTCGCGGATTATTTGACCATAATTTAATTTTAAAACTAAACCATGATTTGCCTTGAATTAAATTTAACTGAGATCGTGTTTGTATCCAGTTTGATTTACAACGCTGTCAACAATATAATTAACATTAATCAACAGTCTGTTTACAACCAATTTCCCACCAATACAAAAGCAGACCAATAAAAAGGATGGTTAAAATCTGGGGAATTTATTAAAGCTAACTGAGCTTCTCGCAAGGCTTGGGCTTTATTAACACCCGATCGCGAGTGCAATAACTGCTGATAAAATTTATTAATTAATTGAGTTGTAGATTCGTCGCCGACGCAGGCAAGGGAATTAGAGCGGGACAAAAAGCAGCTTGGGGAGATAAACCCTGTCACGGAGATGTTTGGCATATTTTTCATCAAGGTGCAACGTTATGCCGTAATTTAGCTAAAAAAGCCCAAGTTCTCGACCAGAAATTCGCCGATATTGCCCAAAAATTTAAG
>CAYMWC010000302.1:0-6169 GCA_964393695.1 uncultured Pleurocapsa sp. | reverse complement strand
GCAAAGTTTTAGCTATTTAATGGTTGGTTTATTTAAGCCGAAGTGTACTAGTTATATTCCCACAATGGAGCAGATTACCAATGAATATCTACAGAAGTGGGAGAAAATGGAGACTTTGACTTGGTATCCAGAGTTGAGAAACTATACCTTTGATATTGCTAGTAATTTATTTATCGGTAGCGATGGAGGTTCACAAACTCCTATTGGGCATTATTTTGAAGATTGGTGCGCAGGTTTATTTACTATTCCAATCTCTTTACCCTGGACTAAATTTGGTAAGGCTTTCAAGGCGCGTCAAAAGTTGCTGGAAAGCTTAGAACAGATTATTATTCAACGTCAGCAGGCTGATAATCCTGGAACAGATGCTTTAGGCTTATTGATCAGCGCGGAAGATGAGGCAGGAAATAGCCTTAGCTTAGAAGAATTAAAAGATCAAGTATTGCTATTATTGTTTGCAGGACACGAAACCTTAACTTCAGCGATCGCTTCTTTTTGTCTTTTAACAGCACAGCATCCAGAAGTATTGCAGAAATTACGAGAAGAACAAGCCAGCTTAAAGATCACAGGGACTCCTACCTTAGAAGATTTGAAGAAGATGACCTATCTCGAACAGGTAATCAAGGAAGTAATGCGAATTATTCCCCCTGTGGGTGGTGGTTTTCGAGAGGTAGTAGAAACCTTTGAATTTGGCGGTTATCGGATTCCCAAAGGCTGGGTGGTGCAGTATCAAATTGCGCAAACCCATAAAGATGAAGAACTTTATCCCCAAAGCGATCGCTTTAATCCTGAACGGTTTGCTCCTAATCAAGCAGCCGACAAGCAAGCTAGTTTTGGCTATATTCCCTTTGGTGGCGGTTTGAGAGAGTGTTTGGGCAAAGAATTTGCTCGTTTGGAAATGCGTTTATTTGCCTCAAAATTATTGCAGAATTATCAATGGGAACTTCTCCCTAATCAAAATCTGGAGTTAGTCGCTGTCCCAACTCCCCATCCTCGTGATGGTTTAAAGGTTAAATTTTCTTGCCGTTAACTCAAAATTCTTCCTTATAACTGCTTTGCTAAATCTCTTAGTGATCTTTTTCCCAATCAGGACAATGCTCATCTTCCCAACCATGAGGATGCATCCCACATACTAATATATTACCGTTATAACTTTGTCCATGATAGTGAGCGCAGTTAATACAGGCAGGATTATTGACCGCAGAAGGAGGGTGAAAATTTATGGTAGTAAAATCATCATCAGCCAGATGATCCCATTCTTCTGTTAAAGCAGCGTCAATCTCATCGCTGGTAGCAATTAGTACCTCAACAAGATCTTCAATAAGATTGTCAACTTCTTCTACTATCCCCGAATGAAACTTTTCTAAAAAAGAGCCGACCGTATCACTGACTTCATCTACAAATGATTCTGTAGCTTCTTCCATGTTGAGCCAAAATTTTTCTATGTCGGCTGCGGTTTTCTCTATCTGCTGCCAACATTGTTTTTGCCAATCATCCATAATTAATTTTAACAACAAATATTACTGGTTAAAATATTAAAATAGCTTACTATCTTACATCTCTTTTTTAAGACGACGTAACTCTTCTTGTAAAGACTGTACTTGACGGTGTAAATCTTCATTACTGATATTAGGTTGGGCAGGTGCCGCCGATTCTTGTGGCACTTCCGTTGCTGGTTTTGACTGTGGCTGTTCGTCTTCGTCGACAATTTCAATGCGACGGGGTTCTTTTTGAGTGGATTCTTGGCTACCTGGAACAGTTCCTTGTTGAGCTTGTGCTACTAAATCATCGACAAACTTACGTGCTTCTTCGGCACTCATTTCTCCCCTTGCAGTCATTTCATCAGCAAGTTTTTGTGCTTGCACTTTGAAATCTTTGAGGGTGTGATTAGCTTTTTCTTGGGCATAAGAGGCAAAGCCGACACCCATATAAAAAGCTTTTTTTGCAATATCTTCAAAATTTGCCATATTTCGTCTTTCTCCTGATCGCTAACAATTTATTTTTAATTTTTAATATTTAATATTAGATCATCGACAAAATTGATCAACTACACTTGTTTGAACAACTCCCTAACTCAATACTAGCCAAAATTGTACAAGACTAAAATTGGAAGTTTAATCCTGCTTCTAATCCGACAGTGGTGAGATCGCCAATTAACAATCAACAATCAACAATTAACAATCAACAATCAACAATCAACAATCAACAATCAACAATCAACAATCAACAATCAACAAACTCAATGCAGCGTTATTTTAAAATCTTAAGATTATTTTGGACAACGGCGATCGCAGCCGAATTGGAATATCGTCTTAATTTCCTAATCGCTACTATTACTAGCATTGCCAACTTAATTGGCAGTCTGTTTGGACTATTTTTGTTTTATCGGACTGGCTATACTTTTCAGGGATGGAATTGGCAGGAAGCGACAATTGTTTTAGGTTTATTTACCTTACTACAAGGATTCTCAGCGACTTTTTTAGTTCCTAACCTTAACAGTATTGTCAAGCAAGTAGAACTGGGAACATTGGATTTTGTATTACTCAAACCTATTAGCAGTCAGTTTTGGCTTTCGACTAAAACTATTTCTCCGTGGGGTTTACCAGATTTATTTTTTGGCATGGTTTTAATTGTCTATGCAGGCACGAAGTTAGGTTTAACTTGGCACAATTATGTTGCCAGTTTAATTCCCCTTGGCTTTGGTATTATCATTCTCTATAGTCTCTGGTTTATTCTCGGTGCGACAAGCATTTGGTTTGTCAAAGTCTATAATGTCACAGAAGTTTTACGAGGTTTGTTGGAAGCAGGACGCTATCCAATGGCTGCCTATCCTGTTGTATATCGCCTCTTTTTTACTTTTGTTGTGCCTGTAGCCTTTTTAACTACTGTGCCTGCTCAAGCAATGCTCAATCGTAGTGAAATTACTTGGATTTTAGGGGCTGTTCTTTTAGCGGGTATCCTCTTTAGTTTTTCCGTCTTGTTTTGGCGGTTTGCTCTGCGCTTTTATACCAGTGCTTCGAGTTGATGTAAGATCTGAAAATTAAATTGGCAAACGCTGAAGATTTTTATTACTACCAATGACTACCATTATTAATCCTTCTTTCAGTAATTGCCCAGGATTAGGATTGGTTACAAACTTATCTCCAGTGCCAATTGCTAAGACGTTTACACCATAGCGTTTACGCATATCTAGTTGGGCTAGAGTTTGATTATGAAAAGCTTCTGGAACTAGCACTTCTACAATGCTATTTTCTGTGTCGAGTTCAAAACGTTCTAAAAACGCAGGTTGGGTTAAAGTGCTGGCTAAGGCACAACCTGCTTCATGTTCTGGAAAAACGACTCGATCTGCTCCCACTCTCCGTAGCAGTTTACCATGAATTTCAGAGGAAGCTTTGGCTACGACTTGTTCTACTCCTGCTTCTTTGACATTTAAGGTAGTAATAATGCTTTCTTGGAGATAATTACCAATGGCGACAATCACTGTGTCCATCTCAAAGATACCAGCTTCTTTTAGGGATTCTGGTTCGGTAGAATCTAGTTGAATAGCATGAGCAGCAATTTTGTGGGTTAACGCTTGATTGACTAACTTTTCATCAATATCTGTTCCTAGAACTTCATAGCCCATTTTATGTAGCGAAGAACAGACTGCTCTACCAAAACGTCCTAAGCCGATTACCGCAAACTGACGGTTTTTGGGACTGGAGTTAGTTAAAAAACTGAGAGACTTCAACTTTACCTCTTAAATTTCATTAAGAAAAAATAATTTTAACTATTGGCATTTTAATCTATGGTTGTCCCTTAAAATCTAATCTTTAATTTTTATCAGTTTATAAGATAATCATCAGCTAGCCAAAATCAATAAGACTTGTATCTTTATTTTATTTTGTATGAAGTTATACGTTAAGCTGACACGCATTTAAATTGGGATTTTTGAAAGCTAGACCTCTTGCAGCAAAGCCGTTCATGGGGTGCTATTTACCTTGGTAATAGCCAATACCTTAGCGATCGCGGTAAAGAAATCCAAAAGAATTTTAAGTATTTGTATTTATGGGACTGTTCTTTACCTGATGGCAACAGTTACAATCATAAATTTGGAGAAGGCTGTGGCATTTTTTACCCCACCGATCTTTTTGAGGTGACAGAAGCTAAAGCGATCGCTGAAGCTCAAAAAATAATCGATTTAGAACTAAAAAAAGTAGGTATGAAATTGTTCGATCCCTCTCTACCAACTCACATTTATGATCGTGAGACGGGACAAGTAACATTAAGATGGTGTCTTCTTGCAGATAAGTTTTAATGCTTCTTTTTTATGTTAAGATTTGTCTGATTTTTATACAATCTAGACAATTTATACGCCGTTCAAACGCTTGCTCAAACACGATTTCAAATAGCAGCATATCATACTGGTCTTTGTTAGCACTTGTTAACAAACACACACAAAATTAGGTGATAATAAATGACTGATATCGTAGATACCGCAATTAATTCTGGTTCTTTTAATACTCTAGTTGCTGCGGTTAAAGCTGCTGGTTTGGTAGACACTCTCAAAGGCAAGGGCCCATTCACCCTTTTTGCACCCAACGATGAGGCGTTTGCCAAACTTCCCAAAGGCACAGTAGACGGATTACTTAAGGATATTCCCAAGCTCAAAAAAATCCTGACTTATCATGTTGTTTCAGGCAAAGTCATGGCTGCGGACGTGGCTAAGTTGAAGTCAGCTAAAACAGTTGAAGGTTCAGATGTGAAAATTGACGCTGCTAAGGGTGTCAAAATTAATGATGCCAAAGTCTCAACAGCAGATGTTGGTGCTGATAACGGTGTTATCCACATCATTGACACAGTGTTGATGCCTGCTTAAGCAAATGCAAAGCATGATGAATAGATAACATTTGGTGGAGTAATAACTTTTCCTAGTTCATTACTCCCCATTAATTTTGAGTGAATTACTTAATGTATGAGCAAAATCAAGATTTATCCTAATTATTTAGTAATCATAGATGATAATTTTGTCGAGCCTATTAGTATTACAAACCTATCTTCTCTTGCTCGGCAAACTAAAAGATCAGAAGAATATTATTTAACAAAAATAGTGTATGAAATGAGTAAAAAGTATACATCGAGCTTATTAACTAGAGAATCTCAATTTAGTTCCGAGCAACAAGTGTACTTCATAAGTGGCACAGGCACAGTCAAATACTGTTACTTTGATTTAGGAAAGTGGATCTAGGCCATTGAAATGCCACTAGGTCCAGAACCTGAAATGGGTAGGATTGGTGCTGAAACTCAGATAGTTTTAGAAGAAATAGATATTCAGGCAATATATTTTGGAAAAGCGGAGTGCATTTTATCTTAATCGCGATCGTGCCATTTTTTCTTTCATCAGATTGAGTTAAGTAATTTTTATTCAATTTATATAATTGCTTCAATCTGAAAGATTACAGAACTGAACTTTAGCAGACAGTATTTACTCAGATGATAAAAAACCATCTTGCTTAAATTTACTTTTGTAACCTTCTTCCTTTCTTTATTAAGCATACTTAATTATGATGTTGTATGAAAAACGTTCAACAATTATTCCTTCAGTATTAGCCGTAGATGATAATTTTGACAACTTACTTCTCATAAGCTATGTTCTAGAAGCATTAAATTGTAGATGCTATGGAGTAAGTGACAGCAGAAAGGTTTTGGATTTAGCAGTAGACAGAATACCAGACCTGATTCTTTTAGATATAGTTATGCCCTATATGTCTGGCTTTGAGGTAATAAGTCAGCTTAAATCTAATTTATTTACGAAGAATATTCCTGTTATCGCTGTAACAGGATTAACTAGTCCTCATGACCAAGCAAAAATTAGAAGTGCAAGGTTTAAAGACTATATCTGCAAACCTTTTATGCTTGAAAAGTTGGAAGAAAAGCTAGCCAAATACTTAAATTCCTGTCTGGTTCAAGCAGCCGCTTAAACTAAAGATAAGAGCGATCGCGTGCCATTACAAGAGTAAAAAAGCTTAAAGCTACGATTTGCGATCGACATCGATCGTTTGAAGGTTATCTACAGCAGGTCGAGGAATTGAATTCTACAGGCTTGTAAGTTCCAAAAATACGATCCCACCAATCTACAGCTAAGCCAAAATTACAATCCCATTGATTATGCTGGTGATGAATATAGTGAACG
>CAYMWC010000301.1:0-6171 GCA_964393695.1 uncultured Pleurocapsa sp. | reverse complement strand
GTAGAGGAACGCGACCTATTTCTTTAAGATAGCTTCTAACTAAATCGTTAGATTTTTGTGCTGTTTTCATGACGCGATTTACTGACTTTTATTAGCTGGGTAAGAAGGAAATTCTTTGCTTGCTGTCGAGGTTTTATCTTGATGAAGTAAGTTATTATGAGAAAGTATATTAACTTGTGTTAAAAAACAAGCGTAATTTTTAAATTTTACGGGGCAGGTAATTTTTGGCTTGTTCTCTTTTTTCACTATAGCTTCTTTTACTTATGTCTCTGTCAAACTCTAAGCTTCATTTTTGTTCCTAACTTTACTACAATACACGATTTTTATTAACTTATGTAACTTTTCTGAGAAACTTGTTACATAAATTTTATACATCATGAGATTGCTTTGTAAGCTTTATGAAGATCATACCGATAAAAGCTAGTTAAAAATGCAATACTGACAACAAAACTATGATCACCTTGATCTATCTCATCTTGATATGCTAGTTCCAAGGTTAAACTAAGCCGTTCTATCAGATTAACAGGGTCGTATGAATTCTACCTCCTGCTAAGGTAAGAGATTTGCGATTAGCCAAATGTGCATCATTACTTTTTTTTTGCTTTATAATCAAAAAAAATACAAACACACCTCGGTTTTTAAGTTATCTTTAGACTAGAACGGTTTTCACAGGTTGGCACTATCAAAACCAATTTACCAAGCGAAATATTTGTTTGATATCTAATCTAAAGCTGGACAAGCAAGGGAAGAGACTTTCAATATTGGCGGAATATACTCTAATTGTTCAATCTATTTCCTTATTATGGCTTCATTTGAGATATTACTATAAAAATTAGGTTGAAGAAGCTGTAAAAATAATTAAGTGTCGAGCAAGAGAATGTGGGTGGGAGTGCAATATTAGAATTATTAAAATTATGAACAGACCTCAAGTTGCTACCTTTGGTTCTTGGAAATCTCCCATAACTTCAAATTTAATAGTCTCGAAAACTATTGATATTGGTAGTATTGCGATCGCCGACGAGAATATCTATTGGTTGGAAAAACGTCCACAAGAGAAGGGCAGAAATGTACTTGTCGGTTATTTTCAAGAGCGTGAGATCAAAAATATTACTCCTTCGCCTCTTAGTGTTCGTACAAAAATTCACGAGTATGGGGGAGGAGCTTATGTAGTTTATAAAAATACAATTTACTTTTCTAACTATGGGGATGGCAGAATTTATCAACAGGTAATTAATAAACAGCCTTATCCCTTAACTAATAAATTGCAGCAACGCTATGCAGATATTGTCGTTGACCAGGCAAGAAATCGTCTAATTTGTGTTTGTGAAGATCATAGTCAAACTGGTGTAGAAGCGCAAAACAGTATTATTACGGTTAATTTAAATACTGGTAAAATTGAAACTCTGACAGCAGGACATGACTTTTATTCTTCTCCCCGTTTAAGTCCTGATGGTCAACAATTAGCTTGGTTAAGTTGGGATCATCCCAATATGCCTTGGGACAGTACCTATTTATGGCTCGCCAAAATCAATGCTGATGGTTCGTTAAACAAACCTGAGCTAGTAATAGGAGGAGCAACTGAGTCGATCTGTGAGCCAAAGTGGTCTGAGGATGGTAGGCTTTATTTCGCGAGCGATCGCACTAACTGGTGGAATCTTTATCGGCGTAACCCGAATGGTTCTATAGAAATCTTACACGAGATGGCAGCCGAGTTTGCTTATCCTCATTGGGTGTTTGGGCTGTCTACCTACGCGCTAGTGGGAAGCGATCGCTTAGTCTGTGCTTATTCGGCTAATGGTAGCTGGAATTTAGGCATGATCGAGCTTAAAACCAAAGAATTTAGGGAAATTAAAACCAGATACACCAATATTTCAGATGTCCAAGCAAGTCCTAACGGTTATGCTGTATTTGTAGGCGGTTCACCGACTGAAACCACTGCTGTTATTAAGCTTGATTTAGATACAGGCAAAGAACAAGTATTAAAACGGACAGGAGATTTAGCTATTGATTTGGGTTATCTTTCCCTACCAGAAGCGATCGCTTTTCCGACTACTGATGACTTAACAGCCTATGCTTGGTATTATCCTCCCTGTAACCAAGATTACATCGCACCAGGCGACGAATTACCACCGTTGATTGTCAAAAGTCATGGAGGTCCAACCGCAGCAGCTTCGGTAGATTTAAATTTACGTGTTCAGTATTGGACTAGTCGAGGTTTTGGCTATTTAGATGTAAATTATGGTGGTAGCATTGGCTATGGTCGTGAGTATCGTCACCGACTCGATGGCAAGTGGGGTATCGTAGATGTGGATGATTGTGTTAATGGTGCGAAATATTTAGTAGATCAAGGCAGAGTAGATAAAAATAGGCTAATTATTACAGGGAGTAGCGCAGGAGGCTACACAACCCTGGCAGCACTAACCTTTCGGAAAACTTTTAAGGCAGGTGCAAGTTATTACGGTGTCAGTGATTTGGAAATATTAGCCAAAGACACTCATAAATTTGAATCTCGTTATTTAGATCGTCTCATTGGCAAGTATCCTGAAAAGCAGGCAATTTATCAAGAGCGATCGCCTATTTATTTTACCAAGCAACTAGATTGTCCTGTAATTTTCTTCCAAGGTTTAGAAGATCAGGTAGTCCCTCCTAATCAGGCAGAAATGATGTTTAATGCTATTAAGGAGAAAGGTTTACCAGTAGCTTATATTGCCTTTGAACAGGAAGCACATGGTTTTAGAATGTCAGAAAATATCAAAAAAGCCTTAGATAGTGAGTTTTATTTCTACTCTCAAATCTTTGGTTTCAAACCAGCGATCGCAGTTGAACCGATAGAGATAATTAATTTAAAATAATTAATCCAAACTATTCGTAAAATCGGCTTCAATTATTAAAGGACTTTCTGTAAGTCCGCGATTAACAAACTTAGCTAAAAACTCAGAATTTAATTTAGCTAGACAAATACTAGTTTGAATTTCTACATAACCTGAATCAACTAATCGATAAAACTTAATTTGATCATTTTGCCAAAACCAAACTTCAGCAACTTTTAAGTCTTTATATTTTTCTAAGTCAGTAAGATTCCCGCTACTAAAAATGACTTCTACTGCTAAATCGGGGATAGATTTTTTACTGCCAAAACTATAGGAAGTATCAGGTTTTTTGCCACTCTTAGGGGGATTTTTTAAAGTAGTAGAACCCATTGGAAAGTAGATTAAATTATATTTACGACAATAAGCATTAATTAGAATCGAAATAACTCGTTCAATTACCTCATGATTTTGGCTGGGGTAGACTATTGTAATTACTCCGTTCCAATAAGATATGCGATATTTTGAACCTTCTTCCTCAATCAATTTTCCATAGTCATCCCAAGTCATACCAGCCAAACTTAAAGCTTGATCTTGTTGGGATAAACGTTCTTTATCTATTGGTAAATTTAATTTATCAGTAAACATAAATTGAATTAAGAACAGGTATTAAAAACATCTAATACAATTTGAATTGTGCAGGCAAAGGCTACCAAAGTAATAACTACTAAAGACGATAAAATATTACTAGTAAAAGCTAGGACAAGAATAAAAATTGCAGCCCCCAGGCGATAAAAAGATAAAATTCTTTTACATTTAGTTTGTCCGAGATCGCAACTTGTCCAATGAAGATTAGAGAGAATTAGCATACATAAAGTAACTGCTAAACAAAAAAGAATTTTATCTCCAGCAATAGAATCATCTCCCAAACTATGAATCATTTTTTCTACCCCTACGCCCGTCGCGGTTAAGCCAATAGCTAAAGGTAGATGAGAATAAAGCCAGGTGAGAGCCACTTTCATTCTGCCTTGCTTCATTGCTTGAAGGGGAGAGCCGTCTACGGTGTCAAAATACATCCACCAGAAACTAAAAGCGATAGATAAACCTAGTAAAGCGATCGCGATTGATGTGGGAGTCCATTCTCGATCAGCTACACCTTTGACTACAGCTACGATTGATTCTCCTAAAACAATAATGGTAAATAGCCCAATTCTCTCGGTAGTATGCGCCATATCAGGGGGAATTTTGGCGACTCGCTGACCTGCTGTTAGGGGTGTAGCAAAATCAATTATTAACCCTAAACCCCAAAACACCAAACGCCAAGGAAGAGGAACAAAGACAGAAATCAACCAAAAGATGATACTAATACTGAACCCAACAGTATACCAATTAGTTAAAGGTCTGGCTTTGGGTACATGGTAGCCTGCATGAAGATATTGACAAACTAAGACCCCTCGAAAAGCAATATAACTCAGGGCAAATTCCACAGAAGACGAATCTAAACCATGATGAATGTTGGCTGCTATTGTGGCAGCGATCGCCATTTGAATTAGGGTAATGAGCCGATCTATTAAACCATCGTTATCAAAACGGGTATCGTAAAAGGTTGCCCCAATCCAACACCACCAGACAGGTACAAATAAAAGGGCTAACTTAGCAAAACCAATAAAACTATAATCTTCATTAAAATTATGAGCTAATTGCGCGATCGCCACCACAAAAATTAAATCAAAAAATAACTCCAGCCAAGTTGCTCGACGTTCTCCTTCTTCACACTCTTCTTGACGTAATTTGGGCGGTTGAAAGATAGCTCTAGTCATTTCAGTGATCAGTTATCAGTTATCAGTTATCAGGGTTAATAGTTAATTGTTAATAGCTTTTAGAATAATATAAATAAACTGAACAACAAGTAATATGAATATTAAATGGAAAAAACTTTCTACTTCCTACTTCCTACTTCCTACTTCCTAAAAACAGTTCTATTTGTAGCAAACATCTAGTAAATTGATACAACCCCGATGTACGCAGTTATTTCTCCCGATAAAATAGATATTCCGCCAGGTTCGGTGTTAATGATGCCTGGTAATTGGTCTGATTATGAAGCTTTCTCTCAGCAATTAGGCGATCGCTCTATTCCCCGTTTAAAATATCGTCCTGGAGAAATTTGGTTTATGAGTCCCTTACCAGAACATGGACGCAATGCTAGTTTAATCGCAGATATTATTAAAGCGATCTTGGATTATTTAGGAAAAGAATACGAAGCATTTACTCCAATCACGATGAGCTTGCCACAAAGAAGCGGTATTGAACCAGATTACTGCTTTTATATTGATAATTGGCAAGCTGTTTCTGGAAAAAAAAGAATCAATTGGTCAGTTGAACCTGCCCCAGATTTAGTAATTGAAATTGATATTACTAGCTATACAAATATCAATGATTATTTAGCCTATAAAGTCCCTGAAGTGTGGCTTTTTAAAAACGACATTGTAACTATTTATTGTTTAGAAAATAATAACTACACCATTAAGAACCATAGTCGTTATTTCCCTAAGCTTAATGTCTTAGACTTAATTAACGACTGTGTAAAAACCACTAATGAACGTAACACCAGTAAAGCTATCAAACAATTGCGCCAAAAGCTCAACCAGAATTAAAACTTTAACGCTGCAAGAGACTGTTTATAAAACAAAGAGAAGAAACTGAGACAGTATCCAGAAAACTATCTGTTTTTATCTGCGTACTCTTCGACAAGCCTAACGGCTATATCTGTGGACTTTTCTAACTTTAAATCTCAGCTTTTTATCAGCAACTCCTAACTTAAGATTGTGGTTGACTAGTATTAAGATTCCGAACTAAGTTTCTACAACCAGCGCAGTCACAACCATAGAGTTGAATTGCTTTCTCTCCTTGTTTATCCATTTCGGCTGCGGTTTCGGGATCGATTCCATTACAGCCACACTCAGCAAAGGGATAATCAGTTTTGCGTTCAGGAATTTGAGCAGTTTGACCATCTAATTCAGGAGCAGTAAAAACATACTCTTTGGCATTAACAGAGTCAGTAGTCATTAAACTTAAAGCTACAGAGCCAGAACAACCAAGGACAGTCAGTAATTTCTTGTTCATTAGTTTTCTTCCCGATTAATATAGGAGTCAATTATATCTTGTAAAAAAAAATTGGGAAAGTAATAATCAGGTAAGAATTCAGGTATTAAAGTAGGAAGCAGGATGTCAGAGGTCAGGGGTCAGAGGTCAGAAGTAGGGGCGTAAGGTTTACGCCCTTTTCAAAAATCAACAATCAACAATTAACCATAATCAGTAATCAGTAATCAGTAATCAGTAATCAGTAATCAGTAATCAGTAATCA
>CAYMWC010000300.1:0-6171 GCA_964393695.1 uncultured Pleurocapsa sp. | reverse complement strand
AAGCAAGTTATTGCTATAGATTTATCGCCAAAAATGATTGAGGTTGCCCAACAACGTTCTCAGGATTTTGATAATATTAACTTTCAAGTTGCTGATATTTTACAATGGCAATTTCCTCAAGAAAACTTTGATGCAATCGCGTCTATAGCAACAGTTCATCATATATCATTAAAAACTTTATTACCCAGTCTAAAAGCTGCTTTAAATCCTAGTAGCAAACTGGTAATTTTGGATTTAATTGAGTACGAATATCCCCAAGATATTCTCAAAGAGATTATTTCTATACCATTAAATTGGCTTTTTCAAATACTCAAAAATAACAGGATTAAACCTACTGAAGAAGAGATCGAAGCCTGGCAAAAACACGGTATTACAGATAAATATCTTACCTTAACAAAAGCAAAAACAATCTATACCAACTTTCTGGAAAAAGTCAAAATCAGAAAACATTTATTTTGGCGTTATTCAGTTGTTTGGCAAAAGCCATTGCTACCTGCATAAATAACCAAGCCACTAACCATCAATTGTAAGGTAGCCATTGCCCATCCTACTAATAAATCAACAATTAACAATTATGACCAGTTTAGACCCTACTTTAAATCAAGAAGAATTAACTCAATCCAGTCATGCAGTTCACGAACATGAAGATAATAGAATGTTGGGCTTTATTATCTTCCTGCTTTCCGAAAGTGTGATATTTCTCAGTTTTTTTGGGGGATATATTATCTATAAAACTACTATGGTAGACTGGCTTCCCCCTGGCATTGAAGGGTTGGAAGTTAGAGATCCTGCGATTAATACTGTGGTGTTAGTTTCTAGTAGTTTTGTAATTTATATCGCCGAACGATTTTTACACAAAGAAAATCTCTGGGGTTTCCGCATCTTTTGGCTATTAACAATGGCAATGGGTAGCTATTTCCTTTACGGACAAGCTGCGGAATGGATGAGTCTAAAATTTGGTTTCACTTCTGGCGTTTTCGGTGGAACTTTTTATCTGTTAACTGGCTTTCATGGCTTGCACGTTTTCACGGGAATCTTATTGCAAACGATTATGCTGATTCGTTCTTTTCTACCTAATAATTATGCTGGCGGACAGTTTGGCGTTGAAGCTACTTCTTTGTTTTGGCACTTTGTTGATGTGATTTGGATTGTTTTGTTTATTTTGATCTATGTTTGGCAGTAAATATAGGCGAGGTATTAACTATATTTGTAGAGATTGTATGAATCGATCTAAGTAATCATTGTGATCTATATAATTCGACCTGTGCTGCCCGAAATTCTAGAACCGCAAGAAATTGAGGAAGCAGAATATCGCAAAATAATCAATGCTCGAAAGTTAGCTTGGGATATTCTCTTGGTTAAAGAGTTTTTTTCCTATATCATTAGAAACTTTTTAATACTAGAAAGCGAAGTCAACAAAATAGAGATTGAAGCTAAAGCTGATTTTGATAAATTTAGAGAACAACGTAGAAATGGTTCTTTTCACCTTGAAAACACACACATATTTAATCTACTTGTAATGAATTTACTTACTACTTGTAGATCGTATTTAGATTTATTCGATTATCAAGGAAAGAACAAAGAAAGAGAGCTTTTTTTAGAAGAAGACGAAATCCGTACAACCTTAAAACAAATTAAAGAAAAATATCACAATCAATGTATTGTCTGTAGTTTATTTTGGGAATTAAGAAATTATGCACAACATCATTCTAAACCAATAACTGGTAGTCCGACTAATATCAATAGTGGAAAAGTGAAAATTGGATTCACAGTTAATGCAGAAAAAGTATTTGAGCAATTAATAGCAAAACAAATTAAAAAAACAGAAAAATCGAGTATTCTTCAAGATTTAAAAACTTATCTTCAAGAACAATCAAATTATTACTCTGAAAGAGAATTGCAAAAATACCCTAAATACTTGAATATTAGACAACTCATCAAAGAATATATTGTACTGCTCGAAAAAGTCAATCAAGAAGTCAATGAAAAATTAAATTCAAGATTTCAAGAAACCAAAACTACACTTAGTCAAAAAATTGAATACTGTTGTCATGATAGTTCTCCAGAAGCAGCTTTTGAAATTTATAAACAGAATCAAGAAAATGAGAATTTAGAGAGATTAGACATATCTCTTAGTCTCTTTAATAATTGGGACAAAGTAATTGAAAAATATTCAAATTTGGATTTTAGTAATGATTAAATTTAAAGCAAATTTTCTTGTTCAAGGTTTGTCAATTTTTATAAGATTTTGCCCAAGGCGATCGCAAGACATAATTAATATCTAACTCAGAAGGCGATCGCTATTAATTAAAAACAAAACATAATTAAGGAAAAATAAGATGGAAACTAGAACAACAAAACAAGCAGCAAAAGAATTAGATAATTTAATCGAACAAATAGTTACTGATACTCAACCAACAATTATTCAAAATGATCGCGGTAGTCAGGTTGTAGTGATGCCTTTGAGTGAATTTACAGCATGGCAAGAGACAATATATTTACTATCCAATCCTGCTAATGCAGCCCATCTTTTAAGTTCAATTAAATCCGCACAAGAAGGTAAATTTGTTGAAAGAGAATTAATTGAAGAATGAAACTTACTTTTACTGAAGCTGGTTGGGCTGATTACTTGTGGTTTCAACAGAATGATAAAAAATTGCTCAATAAAATCAATACTCTTATTATTTGCCAGGTTTTAAAAGATTTTAATAAACGCGATCGCAATAAATTTAAAAATTCAAACTAATATATTTTTAACAAAATGACTAAAATTAAATACGAAGAAGATTATTATTTGTGGATTCAAACAATGGTCGAACAACTAAAAAATAGGAATTATTTAAATGTAGATTGGGATAATTTGATTGAAGAAATTGAAGACATGGGCAAAAGTCAAAAACGCGCTGTAGAAAGTCTATTGTTGCGTTTGACGGAACACCTATTAAAACTAAAGTATTGGGAAGGAGAAAAAGAAAGAAATCAAAAACATTGGCAATCTGAAGTAGTGAATTTTCGAGTTTTGCTGCGTAAAAGATTAAAAGAATCACCTAGTTTAAAAGCAATTTTGCCTGAAATGTATTTAGAAACTTTAACTGATTCCAAGCGATCAATGAGTAAATTATTCGATTTGCCAGAAGAAATAGAATTAACCTTAAGTCAAGTTTTAGATGAAGATTGGTTTCCTAATTAATCTCACTCAATGGATAAAGTAAGTAATTATCGTCAAATTATTTGTCAGTTTTTACAAGATATTATACAAGGCGATCGCATTAATTTATAGGAAAAAATCTAACTTAATAGCAAAAACGATTTTTAAATACAAATGATTATTCAACAAAAACCAGGCTGGTTCTTGGGATTCTAAAGAGAAGCTTTAAATTTGGCAAGTTTTACCATTGGTCGCTTGATATATAGAAGTTAAAACTGTTACGAAAAATATAGCAAGAGCAAAGTTAGTTCAAACTATTATACAAATCATGATGACAGGTTTTCTCTCAGACACAGTAGCTCTGTCGCGCATTCAGTTCGCGTTAACAGCAATTTTTCATATGCTGTGGCCTGTTTTAACTACAGGAATGGCAATCTATTTGGTTATTATTGAAGGTTTATGGCTGAAAACCCGCAATATTGATTATTATCATCATGCTCGTTTTTGGTCGAAGTTATATGCCCTGAACTTTGGTATCGGGGTAGCGACGGGATTGCCGATGGCGTTTCAATTTGGTTTGAACTGGGCCCCTTTTTCTGAGTCTGTTGGGGATTTTTTTGGTACAGTTTTAGGTTTTGAAAGCACGATGGCATTTATGCTAGAGGCTAGTTTTCTGGGCATTATGCTTTTTGGTTGGGAAAGAGTACCGCCTTTAGTTCACTGGCTGGCGACTATTTTGGTGGCTTTTGGGGCAAATCTTTCCACATTTTGGATTTTATCGGCGAATTCTTGGTTGCAAACTCCTGCGGGGGGAATTTTTGTCGATGGCAAGTTTGTGGTTCAAGACTATTTTAAAGCGATCGCGAATCCTTTTATGGTAAATAGTTTCCTCCATATGTTCTTTGCCACTTTGGAGACATCTATGTTTGTCATTGGGGGGATTAGTGCTTGGTATATCTTCAATAAACGCCACGAGGAATTTTATTTGCGATCGCTCAAGGTAGTATTGACGATAGTAATTGCGATCGCTCCTTTACAGATTTTTATCGGACATTTAAGTGCCGAACAAGTGTATCACTATCAGCCCGCGAAGTTGGCAGCAATGGAAGCACAGTGGGAAACCGTTCCTGCGGGACAACCTGCTGCTTGGAGTGTGGTGGCTTTACCCAACGACAAGGCAGAACAAAATGATTGGGAAATCAAAATTCCTGGTGCATTGAGTTACATACTGGAACTTAAACCAAGTTTACCCGAACCGATTAAGGGTTTGAAGGAATGGCAACCAGGCGATCGTCCTCACATGGTAGGACTAATCTACTATTCTTTTCGGATTATGGTGGCAATTGGCTTGTTTTTAGCTGGATTGATGTTTATTAGCGTCGTGCAATGGTTGCGCGGTAAATTGTCAGTAACTACCATATCTCAGCAAAAATGGCTGATGGCTGCTTGGATTTTTGCTGCACCATTGGGCTATATTGCCGTAGAAACAGGCTGGATTGTGCGTTGTGTAGGCAGACAACCCTGGATTGTTTACGGAGAATTAAGAACAGTTGATTCTGCTTCTAATTTACCTGCGGGGGAAGTTTTGTTTTCTCTATTGGGTTTAAGCAGTATGTATATTGTGTTTCTAATTGCTACCCTTTATTTCGGTAGTCGTATTATACGTAAAGGTCCTAATTTGGAATTACCCATACCAGGGGAGATTATTCAGCCCGATCTCAAAACTCAATCAGCACAACATCAACCTAATAGTCGTCCAGTAGAAGCACAACAATAAAAGTCAAAAGTCAAAAGTCAAAAGGCAAAAGTTGCTTATAGTTACTGAAAATTTAAGCGGAGTATGCAATGGAACCTTTACAACCTTTACAACAATTTTTGCCCCAAGTTTGGTTTTTTATTTTAGGGCTATTTCTCTTTCTCTATGTTTTACTAGATGGCTTCGATCTCGGAGTTGGAATTCTTTCTCTAACTGCGTCGAGTGAAGAACGTCGTAGTATTTTAATGACTAGTTTGGGTAATGTGTGGGATGCCAATGAAACCTGGTTAGTGTTAATGGGGGGTTCGCTGTTTGGGGCGTTTCCCCTAGCCTATGCCACTATTCTTAACGCCTTGTACTTACCTGCGGTGGTTATGGTAGTAGGCTTGATTTTACGGGCAGTTTCCTTTGAATTTAGAGAAAATGCCGATCGCAAGTTCATTTGGAATGTCACTTTTGGCGTAGGTAGTTTTTTGGCAGCTTTGGGGCAAGGATTTGCTTTAGGTAGCGTGTTTGAAGGAATCACTGTCGATGCTGCCGGACATTTTGCAGGAGGGATTTGGGATTGGTTAACCTGGCGATCGGTTTTAGTGGCACTGACTCTGATTCAGGGCTATGTTTTAATTGGTTCAACCTATTTAATTCTCAAAACTACTGGAGAGTTGCAAACCAGTCACTACAAAACAGCAACTCTTGCTACTTGGACGACTTTAATCGGTGCTATTTTTATTACCATTAGTACCCCTGCTTTTTCCGCACAGGCGCGATCGCAATTATTTACTGCACCACTGGTTTATATTTTCGCTGCCATTCCCATCTTGGGATTAATTTTGATTGGATTGCTTTTAAGAAGTTTGCAACGACGGGAAGAAAATACTCCTTTAATTTGGACTTTTTTAATTTTCGCCCTTTCCTTTATCGGTTTAGGGTTTATCATTTTTCCGAATATTATTCCTCCCAGTGTAACTATTTACCAAGCAGCAGCAGCCCCTAGTTCTCTAGTTTTTATGCTCACCTTTATTGGCTTTCTAATTCCGATTTTATTGTCCTACAACATTTATAACTACATTGTTTTTCGGGGCAAAATTGCAGGTGAATCCTATAGGGAATAGGTAGTAGGTAGTGGGTAATAACCAATGATTGTAGGGACGAACGGCTGTTCGCCCCTACCAATAACCAATAACAAAGGATAAAAAAATGATTATTGACGATCAATTTTACGATGTAATTATTGTTGGCACTGGTGCGGGGGGTGGTACACTAACCC
>CAYMWC010000299.1:0-6175 GCA_964393695.1 uncultured Pleurocapsa sp. | reverse complement strand
GAGTAATGAGTAATGAGTAATGAGTAATGAGTAATGAGTAATGAGTAATGAGTAACAAGTAACAAGTAACAACACCTAAAGCTTAGTGCCTAATGCCTAATGCCTAGCTAGTGCCTAATGCCTAATGCCTAGTAATCATAACGATTTAACACAGGCTCAAGTAAATTATCTAACCAAGTTATTACTTTATGTCTGTAATTAATTAGCTTGGGTTTGGTAGCTAAAAATTTTAGAGCTTTTTGATAGTCGGCAACCGCGCAATTCCAGTCTCCTCTTAAATGATAAGTTCTACCTCGTTCTGCATAAATTCTTTCTTGTAGGGAATCCTCAATAATCAGGGTAATATCAAAGTTTTCTATGGCCAGATCGTACATACCCAATTCGCGAAAAGCAATTCCCTGGTTAATCCAAGCTCGAATATTAGCAGGATTTAAATCTAAAGCTAGATCATAGTCAGCGATCGCTTCAGCTAATTCTCCTTGGGCTGCATGGCAATTTGCTCGATTATTATAGGCACTGTCAAGGTGAGGATTGATTGCTAATGCCTGAGATAAATCACACAAAGCCTCAATAATTTGATTGTTACGATAGTACATCAAGCCACGATTGTTATAGTCTGCTGCATTATCAGGACGTAAAGCTATTAACTTATCTAGTAGGGTAATGGCTACAGCATAGTCTCCCTGAGATGCTCTTTCTTTTACACAATTTCGTAGTTGTTGTTCTGAAATTAAGCATTTTTCGACAGATAAAGAATACTGAGAATTATCAACAGCAGATAAAAATAGTGCTGTTTGTGCTGAGGGTAGTTGAGGTTGATCGAAATTGCTCTTCATAGCATCAATTGAACTTTTCTTAGAGATAATTTACTATCTCCTTGAATGGCTGATTTAAGATTAATGTGTCACCAAAGGAACTGTCTCATGATTTTGTCAATTAGCAAAATCAAGTTCTCAATTCTTCATACACAGCATGATGACTAAAAAACAGCTAAATGTCTTCCCTAAAATTACTTAGATAAATATTTAGTTTAATATTAGATTTGATACAAAATATTTGTTTTCATAACAATTAGCAATAAAACTGTTAAAGTTAAACCATTTGTACACTACAGTCTTTCAATATCAACTCTTGATATTCAGGAATTTAGCTCTTAATAATTTTAAATTGGTGTTTAACAATTATGACTAATACGAACTTATATGCTCAAGCAACTGATTTATCCTCAGAAGATTATTGTGTTTTGGGGTTGGCAACTTGTTTTTTACGAGCAGATGGAGAAATAGAACAAGTACAAGTTTTAGAACCTATTCCTTCTGCTGCTTTAGAAGCACTGTTAAAAGGTATTCCTACTTCTTATCAATTGGCTTATTCTAAAACCTTGGGAGAAATTTTTGCGGAAGATACAGTACAAATACCTCAAGAATTTTCTACTAACGAATCAATTCAATTGTGCGATCGCTTTGCTGAAAGAGTAGCAGCAGCAACCCGTACTTATAAAAGTCGTCCTGAAGCTAAAGTACACATTCCTTTAGGAACAATTAAACAAGATTTTAATTATTCTCTGGAAAAGAAGCGGGTTTTAAATAATTCTCGAGTAGTGAGTAATGAGGATAATGTTAAACAACATTCTCATACTCATAAGGTTTTATAAACGTTAGTAATAATTAGACTTCTTGCACAAGTCATTATGAACTACCTGCTCAAGAGGGAAAAGGGAAAAGGGAAAAAATGATTAATCTTCTATTCATGCAAGAAGTTTGTTCAAGACAGGTATGAAACTGATAACAATACTGTTAGTAATAAATTATCCTAGAATTTAAGTAAGATGAGAGTAAGGTGATTAATGATTAAATTTCAAGCTAAAGTTAATCAAGGAAAAATTGAAATTCCTGAGATTTATCAAGATAATCTACAAATGCTAGAAACTATAGAAATTATTATTCCCGATCCGTTAGAATTTTCTAGTTCAGGAATTATTCATCGTCTGATTAAAAACCCTATTGAAATTGTAAATTTTACTCCTTTAAAGAGAGAAGAAATTTATGACTGATAATGCTTTTTCCTATTTTGTTGACAGCAACATTTGGCTTTATGCGTTTATCAACAATACAAAATGGATTACAAAAACAAAATTATAACCGAAATAGAAACTCTACCAGCATCCTTATTACCTGATGTGTTAGGTTATATCCAATCTCTGCAACCTAAAATTACTCAAGCTTCTAAGCCAGTTTTAAGTAGTAAAACCAAACAATTATCCAGATCTAACCCTCAATCAACAGTTATTATCTATACCGATGGGGCTTGTACAGGTAATCCTGGTGCAGGAGGATATGGGGCGGTAATCATTAATGGCGATCGCCGTGAAGAAATTGCTAATGGTTATAAGCTTACTACTAATAATCGCATGGAAATGATGGGAGCGATCGCTGCTTTAAAATCTTTAACAAATAAATCGCAGGTTAAACTTCATAGTGATTCTCAATATCTTGTTAATGCTATTAGTAAAGGCTGGGCTAAAAAATGGCAGGCTAATGGTTGGCGTAGGAATGCGAAAGAAAAGGCTAAGAATCCTGATTTATGGCAAGAATTACTGGATTTATGTCAAATACACGACGTTGAGTTTGTCTGGGTTAAAGCTCATGCAGGTATACCTGAAAATGAAAGGTGCGATTATTTAGCAGTTGCAGCAGCGCAAAAGCCTAATTTGCCTAAAGATCACGGGTATATTAATGGGTAGTAGGTAGTAGGTAATAAGTAGCAAGTAGCAAGTAGCAAAAAAGATTATAGGTTAATTAAGCCTAGTAGCTAGTGCTAATAATTAGTAAGTAGTAATCAGTAATCAGTAATTAAATGCAATTGATTGAGCAGTTTATTGCTAAGTTACGTAAACAAGTTCAGTTGGAGATTCAGCCTAGTTGGCATGACCTTACAACAGCAGATATTAATCATAATTTAACTACAGTTGACTTAGAACAATGGCAACTAGCGGTACTAAATGACAAGGGTTATCTTGTTTTTCCCAAGGGAAGAGAAGTTAAGTGGTTAGCACAAAAGATTATTATTCCTCCAACATTACAAGGTTATCCTTTATCGGGGTTAAGCTTGCGCTTGGTTTTAACTTGGTGGGCGGAAGATGCTGAAATATTTATTAATGGAGAATTGAAACAACAGGGAGATTTATTTGATTCTTCAGCACGGGTACTTATTACGGAAAATGCTCAACCAGGACAAGAATATCTGGTTACTATTCGCCTAGTCAGTCCTAATCATGACATTGGGGCATTAATGCGATCGCATTTGCTTTATGAAAAATCTGATCTTGCCGATAATATTGATCCAGGCTTGATAGCCGATGAACTTACGATTTTAGCTAAATATCTGGCTCAGTTTGAACCTGAATACCTAGAAGTATTAACGGCAGAGTTAGATAAATTTAATTGGCGTAATTTAGAAAACGCGGACAGGTTCGTTTGCGATTTGGCTCAATTGCGATCGAGCCTGTTGCCTTTAGGGAAAAATATTAAACAGCGTTGCTTTAATTTACTTGGTCATGCTCACTTAGATATGGCATGGTTATGGACAACTGCCGAAACCTACGAGGCAGCCCAGCGTACTTTTGAATCTGTATTTAGTTTACAACAAGATTTCCCTGCTTTAGCCTTTGGTCATACCAGTCCTGCATTGTATCAATGGCTAGAAGATAATCGTCCTGAGTTGTTTGAGGAGATTAAAAATGCTGTCAGGTTAAATAAGTGGGAATTATTAGGGGGTATGTGGATTGAACCAGAAACTAATCTGGTTAGTGGGGAGTCTTTAATTAGGCAGTTACTATATGGACAAGAATATTATCAAGAGAAGTTTGGCGAAATTACTAAAGTTGCTTGGCTTCCTGATAGCTTTGGTTTTACTTGGCAACTTCCGCAAATATTAGAACAGTGTGGGATTGAATATTTTGTTACGGGTAAGCTGCACTGGAATGATACTACTAAGTTTCCTTTAGGTTGTTTTTGGTGGGAGTCTCCTGACGGGACAAGGTTACTTACGGTTATGTCTCCGCCCAATGTTACGGGAGTGATGGATACTAACCCCATTACTATGACGAACTATGCCATTGATTGGGAAACTCAGACGGGCTTACAGGAAATCTTTTGGTTACCAGGAGTAGGAGATCATGGCGGAGGGCCAACAAGAGATATGTTGGAGGTTGCAGCTAAATGGAATAACTCGCCGTTTTTCCCTGAGATTAGGTTTTCTAGGGCAATTGATTATTTAGAAAAGATAACCCAACATGAGGATAATCACCCAGTCTCCCAGTCTCCCAGTCTCCCAGTCTCCCAATCACCAGATTTCCCCGTCTGGCAAGATGAATTATATCTAGAATTACATCGCGGTTGTTATACGACCCATGCAGACCAAAAAAAATATAATCGCTATTGTGAAAGATTATTATACGAGGCGGAGTTATGGGGAAGTTTTGCAACTTTGCTTTGTAAGGACAGGTTCGTTAGCCAGCCACTATTTTCCAATATAAGTACAATAATTGAAAAAGAAGGTCTTTGTCAAGGAGATTGGCAAAAACTAATAGAACTTGCCTGGAAAAAAGTTTTGTTTAATCAATTTCACGATATCTTACCAGGGACATCTATCCCTGAAGTATTTATTGAAGCTAATCAAGACTGGGAAAGTGCCATAGAGATTGGAGAAAATATTTTACATAAAGCTAAGATAGCGATCGCATCTAGTATCAATTTTCCTCAACCACCCCAACCCGATGCCAAACCGTTAGTTGTGTTTAACTCTCTTAATTGGGAGCGATCGCAATTAGTAACTATTGAGGATTCTGAAGGTACAGTATGTGATTACACAGGAAAAATAATACAAAAATCGCAATCTACAATAGATAATCAATTAATTTTCTTAGCTGAAAATATTCCTTCAGTTGGATATAGTTTATTTTGGTTATGTCCTAAAAACAATTTTGTCAAGGATCAAGTATTAGAACAACAAGAATATATTTTAAATAATCAATACCTGAAAGTAATTATTAATTCCGAAGACGGCAATCTAGATAGTATTTATGATCTAGAAAATAATCAAGAAATATTATCAGGACAAGGTAATAAATTACAGTTTTTTGAAGATCAAGGTCAATACTGGGATGCTTGGAATATCGATCCAAAATATGAACAAAAACAGTTGTTTGATATCAAATTAAAATCAATTACTTGGCTTGAATATGGAGAGCTAAGACAAATAATTAGAGTAGTCAAACAGTTTAATCAATCAGAATTTACTCAAAATTATGTCTTAGAAGAAAATTCCCCTATTTTAAAAATAAGTAATAAAGTAGACTGGCAAGAAACTCACGTCATGGTTAAAGTAGCTTTTCCTTTAAACTTAAAAAGCGACTATGCTAATTATGAAATTCCCTGTGGAACAATCAAAAGATCTACTCAACTTCAGACAGCAGCAACCAAAGCCAAGTGGGAAGTTTCCGCTTTAAATTGGGTAGATCTAACTGATAATGAGAAAAAATATGGAGTTAGTTTACTCAATGATTGTAAGTATGGTTATGATGTCAAACCAAATCAACTACGCTTAACCTTATTACGTTCAAGCCTATGGCCAGATCCTCAAAGTGATTGTGGAATTCATCATTTTACCTATGCTATTTATCCTCATAAAAATAGTTGGCAGACAGCCAAAACAGTACAAAAAGGATATGAATTAAATACACCCTTGCGAACAATCAAGCTTGAGCAATACAAACCAAATAATCAAGAAGATAATCAATTACTACCTAAAAGCGAACTATTAAATTTAACAGCCGATAATTTAATTTTAATGGCGTTAAAACTCAATAATAATCAAGAATTAATTATACGCTGCTATGAGGCTCAGGGAGAAGTGAGTAGCTTAAAAATTGCAAGCGACTTAAACTTACAATTAGAAAGTTTACTCGATTGCCTAGAAAGAAATCAAAAAGTAAAGTCTAAAAATATAATAATTAAGCCATTTAAAATAGTAACTTTGAAATTCAAAATAAATTAATTTTAATTCATGACTTGGTAATAGAAATTTAAATATTGCCTAGCTGTATTTAACTTATCAAAGCGAGAGATACAGCGGTTTTCAGTCTTATAAAGGACAGTAGCAACAGTGAGAAAAC
>CAYMWC010000298.1:0-6208 GCA_964393695.1 uncultured Pleurocapsa sp. | reverse complement strand
CTGAATCTATGTTTTTTTTATATTTCATCTGTGGGGCTGCCGAATGTGGGTTGAATAATGGCATTTGATTTCATTTTCTACCCATGCCATGAATTCTCCATGCTTAAGCTTTTGTTTGACTCGATGTAATCTTTCTCCAGTCTCAATTATCCCCGCAACTGTTTGCTTGATGAGAGATTTAATTTTCTCAGTTTCTTGTAGGACAAAATCAGCAGTATTTCGCTCTAAAGATGTGTAATCAAATGCTGAGAGTTTAGAAATGCCCAAAAAGCTATGAATTTTATCTACTAGCTTATTCTTATCAAGAGGTTTAGAGATAGAATCTACCAGCCAGT
Organism: uncultured Pleurocapsa sp.; assembly: GCA_964393695.1. Lineage (GTDB taxonomy): Bacteria > Cyanobacteriota > Cyanobacteriia > Cyanobacteriales > Xenococcaceae > Waterburya. The sequence continues at coordinate 5,873 of CAYMWC010000298.1, read as the reverse complement.
CATATTTATTTCTAATTTGCTCTAATTCGCGATCGCTCTTATGGGCTGAGATTAAAATTCCTTTAGTATTAGTATTTTTTTGAGCAATTTCATCAACTAATTCATCTCCCAAAATATCAGGCAAAATTATATCAATAAAAGCAAAAGTTTTTTTTCCTTGCTTATTATTATTTTTAATTATTTTTAATCCTTGCTTTCCTGTACTAGCTAATTCTAGTTGAAAAAGATTTTTTTTAGTTTCTGCTTTCAAAGATTCAGCAAAGGCTTCTTGAAAATCAGTTTCGTCGTCGATTAATAGTACAGAAGGTAAATTTTTCATAATATTTAACAAATATCAAGTATGCTACTTAAAAATAATTTAGATGTTCAATTGTGTTTGAGATTACATGTCATATGATAGTAAAAGTCATGAAAACTAGACAATATCTAGTTAAATTATTAGTGACGACTGGTGAAGTCATTGTCCTTTTAGCACTAGCTTTTCTAATACAACCACAAAGTTTGACCATCGCGCAACCAGCTATCAGTCCTAAACAAATCAGCACTGCGACTACAGTCAATAAAATTAGAGTTCAAGGATACACTGTTTTTTCAGATCAGGAAATCGCCAAAATAATTCAGCCTTATCAAGGGAAAAAACTTGATTTTAGCCAATTAAGAAATATTACCAAAGCTATTACCAATTTATACGTATCAAAAGGCTATATAACTTCAGGAGCCTTTATAGCAGAGCAAGAGATTGTTGACGGAGTTATCAATGTACGCGTAGTAGAGGGCAAACTCGAAGATATAAATATTAAAGGTCTTAAACATCTCCAAGAAAACTATGTACGCTCTTTTATCAGTTCAACACCAACTCAAACACCTGATACTGACTTAGAAAACATATCCTCTTCAGAACAGTCACCTGCTTTAAATATTAAAAATATCGAATCAGAATTAAATCTATTAAAACGTGACCCTTCTATTGCCAATCTAAAAGCTGAATTAGTCACAGGCACTGAACCTAATCTGAGTGTGCTGTTAATAGAGATAGAAGAAACATCCCCGTATAATGCTAAATTAAGTTTTGATAATTATCGTTCTCCCAGTGTTGGTGAATTTCAAGGAACATTAGAAACCGACTACAGAAATTTAATTGGTGTGAGCGATCGCGCTTTTGCTCAGTATAATATAACAGAAGGCTTTGATGCTTATTCAGTAGGCTACGGGATTCCTATAAATTCTAAAAATGGCACAGTGAACTTTGAGTACCGTAATGGAGACAGCAAAATCATTGAAGATTCTTTTGAAGAAGCAGACATTCGTGCTGAAGCCGATACAGTTTCATTACAATATCGTCAACCAATTATCTACAAATCACAAAGAGAAGTTGCTCTGGGATTAGCTTTTGAAAGACAAAATAGCGAGACTTTTGTTTTGGACAACGAGCCTTTTTCCTTTACTAGTGGCCCTCAACAGGGTCAATCGATAGTTTCGGTTCTTAAATTAACAGGAGATTGGATTGAGAGATCTTCTAATTCGGTATTTGGAGTTAATTCGGAATTGAATTTTGGCTTGGACGTTTTGGATGCAACAGTCAATGAGAGTGCCCCTGATGGACTGTTTTTTAGTTGGTTTGGTCAAGCACAATGGACAAAGGCACTAAACCAAAGCAGAGATTTACTATTTGTGACAAGACTGGCTACACAACTGTCTCCAGATTCCCTGCTACCTTTAGAACAATTCACTTTGGGGGGTGTAGGTACAGTACGAGGCTATCGTCAGAATCAAGAGGTAGGAGATAACGCTGTTGTGGGAACAATTGAAGTCTATCTGCCTTTAATAAGTGATAGGGCAAATTCAAGTAACTTAAACTTAATTCCCTTTTTTGATGGCGGGACGGTATGGGACAATAACAGCGATGAAGCAGAAGCGTTAGCTAGTCTGGGTATAGGTGTAAATTGGGAATTTAAAGATTTTTTATCATTGAGAGTTGACTGGGGTGTGCCTTTAATTAATACAAGCGATGAGCAAAGCTCTGCCTCTGGCAATCGCGGTGATTCGCTACAAGATAATGGTTTTTCTTTTTCTGTTCAACTACAACCTTTCTAAGGATTTTGTCCTAATAAATGTGAGCGTTCACTTACTTCTATTAATCTAACTGCGAAATATCGGTTATAATATTTGTCAACATTATTATTTATTTACTCAGGCAATCACAATAAGTCAAAATTTGAATGGATTCATGTAATCCCACCACTTAATAGGAAAGTACTTGGTTTGTGTGTCTCGAGAAACAGGGGTAGAGATCAAATAAATCTGCCAACTTAAAAGATATTAAGTTTTTAATTCATCACAATTGGAGGACATACCCTGTTTATGTATAGGAAGTTAAATTGCCAAACTATAGTCATTTGACATTTTTTTCTTTCCCTAGCATAAATGCTCATGGTATATAGAATTTAGTATGAAAAGAGCTTGCAAGCCAATCAATCCAAAAGACAACGAATTTAAAAAATTGCGAAAAAGTGCTTGTCTCTCTCAGGAGGAATTAGCCTATAAAATCGGAGTAGCAGTATCGACGATACGACGTTGGGAACATGGACAAGCCGAACCGACTATGACTAGAGAGCAAATGGAGCGATTCTGTAAGGCTGTTAACAAGCAATTTAGAAAATTACCACAAAAACTGGCTAGCTAAGGTTTGGCGGATCAGCGTTTTTATTGGCTTTAACTCTTGATCTGTCAATTTTGGGTACATAAGAGAGATTCAGGCTTTTGCGGTACAGCGACCAAAAATACTCGACCATCTCGTGTCTTGACCATTCTTTCAGCAGGAAGCATCGAGGCATTTGGTTTGGTTGTTGGGGGAGGTGAACTAATACCTGTAAGCGTTGTGTCGAGATCGCTGTAGTTAGAGTCAGGGCTTTGGGGTAATCCGCCACCATTATTGACGGTAAAACTTCCTTGTTGGTTATTGCGAGCTAAACAACTACCTGCAACAGCCTCTTCAGTAGTTAGAAGTTCTAGTTCTGATTGTTCTAGTTCTCTTTGTAAGTCAATATCTGGTGTGTTTATTTGAATTGTGCCGTCTATTCCTAATTCTGAACTGGCTGAAAATATGTTTTGAGGGGAGTCGAATAAAAATAAACCTTCAGCGTTAATATCTATATTGCCTCCCCGACCGTTAAAAGCGTTAGCTGTTACTTGGCTGTTTTTTTTTGCAATTAAACTGGTGGTATTGATGGTTATATTGCCTCCATCGCCGTTATTCTCTGCTGTAGCTGTAACGCTACTATTTTCGTCTAGCTGAAGTGAGTCAGCATAAATATTAATGTTACCCCCTTGTCCAGATGCAGTAGCAGCAATAATATTTCCAAACGCATTTAAATTAATTTTATCTGCATTAATAAAGAGTGTCCCTGCATTTCCAGTACCTCCGTTTTCTACACTAATCTCACCGCCTTGGTTAACCTGTAGCAATGAAGTATTAATAGCTACGTTGCCTGAAGAACCTCCTGGTATTTCAGGAATACCTCTTTGAATTCTAAAATCTGGATCTCCTTCTGTAATCACAGCCGAACTAATAGAACTGGAAAAAGCATCGGTTTGACCACTGATTTCAATTGAATTGGAAGCATTGACAGTAACATCTCCTGCTGTTCCATCACCAATAGAACTCGTGCTGACTGCACCTCCATCTATTATTCTTAATGTCTCTGCATTAACTGTTATTTCTCCTGCATTGCCTTTGGGACTAAAAGAAACAGCAGATATAGCACTTAAACTATCTGGCTCTGACAAGCTACCGATTAATTCTATATTCTCTGCCTCAACACTTAAATTTCCCCCAGAGCCAGATCCTAAAGTGGAAGAAGATATTCCCCCTCCGTCAGTAATTTTAAGTTGATTCGTTGATAGGTTAATAGAACCTGCATCCCCCGAAGCGTATGTAGATGCGTTAATAATGTTGGCTGAATTTTCAACGATTTGTACAAAGTCAGAAGCATTAATTACTATATTACCTCCTGAAGCTTCACTATATGTATTAGATCCAATTCTTGCTCCGTCTCTAAGTACGAGTCTTTGTGTGTTGACGCTAAGATCGCTGGCTTTTCCAGAGCCAATTGTCTCAGCTTGTATACCACTACCAACTTCACCAGTGGGATTTTTTCCTTGAAGGGTCAAAGAATCAGTAGCATTGATTTGTAAATTCCCTGGTTGCGTTTCGCCTTGATTTTGCAGTAATATTTTCGAGCCATCGGCTAAAGTAACGTTAGCACCATTGACTTGAACAGAACCTGAACCTATGCCACTAGCATTTACTAAAGCTTGTTGTCCTAGTTGAACGTTTTCAAAACGTGTTACTTGATTATAGTCAAAATTTAATCCTGGCTCAAAATTTTCAAAACGAACAGAACCATTACTTACACTACCTATCTCAATCTGTCCCCCCTCTGTTGTAAGAATACCGCCTGTTAAATTTATGTTATTTCCGATTAATGCCAAAGTTTTTCCTAAGTTAACTTCTAGCTCACTCAAACTTGTATCAATATTGGTTGGTTGAGATAATGATTCTGTATCTATTTGATTACCCGTACCATTGACTGTAATTGCACCATTATTCCTCTCAAACTGCAATCCAATCGGCACACTGACTGTCAAAATAGGTTTTTCTTGAGCATCATTAGCAATAAACTCTGTACCATCTTCAAACTGCACACTACTAGCAGTTGTAGCAATAAACGAACCCCCCACATTTAACTGGGCATTTTCACCAAAGACAATCCCATTAGGATTTACTAGAAAAAAGTTGGCTCCTCCTTGAGTCCTGAGAATACCATTAATAGCCGAAGCCTCTTCACCTGTTATCCGAGTGAAAATATTCTCAATATCTGGTGCATTCTCAAACACTGCTTCAAGTCCTTCTGGCACAGAAAACTCTTGAAAGCTATGGAAAAGATTATTTCCCTCTCTTTCTCCACCGTTAATATTCAATCTATTTTCTCCTTGTTGTTCTGTTTGGGTAGATAACGACTCATCTGGGGTAATTTGTGCTTCTACTAATGCTGTAGGTATGGTTAAAAATAAGATTACTGATAAACCTAATTTCTTAACCGCCAGAGGCAGTATTCTTGAGTAATTGCTGTTTCTAGCTCTCCTGACAACCCCACTCCATAATTGCTCTGAATACAATAGTCTTGTATATTTCAATTTCATGAGTCGCTATCTATTTATTCAACTAGGGTTATATTAAGCTGTTTGACCCTACCTCAGTCAAGCTTGACGAAGAGAATTGCTCAACTTTGAAGTAGTATTAAGCTCAACTAATTTATAGAAAATTTAATTGGTTTTTAATTCTTGATCTATTAATTTTTTGGGCAAAAAAGAGATTCTGGCTCTTGTGGTGCTGCTACCAGAAATACTTTACCATTTTCTGTCTTGACCATTCTTTCGGCTGGGAGCATCGAAGTATTCGACTGGCGAACAGCTTCGCTGCGCCGAAGGCGTTCGCTGCGCTTGCCGTAGGCATCGCTTGATTCTGTTGCTTCTGGTTGTTTGGTTGTTTGGGGAAGTGAACTGATACCTGTTAGTGTAGAGTCAATATCGCTGTAGTTAGAATTAGGGTTTTTGGGTAGTCCTGTGCCGTTGTTGACGGTAAAACTTCCTTGTCGGTTACTGCGAGCTAAACAGCTACCAGCGATCGCTTCTTTAGTAGTCAAAAGTTCTAATTCTGATTGTTCTAGTTCTCTTTGTAAGTCTATATCTGGTGTGTTGATTTGAATTGTGCCGTCAATTCCCAATTCAGATGATGCTGAAAATATGTTTTGAGGGGAGTCAAATAAAAATAAACCTTCAGCGTTAATATCTATATTGCCTCCCCGACCGTT
>CAYMWC010000297.1:0-6270 GCA_964393695.1 uncultured Pleurocapsa sp. | reverse complement strand
GATCGCTCAAAATCTTTTTGAAACACCTAAGACTCGCGATAGACACTACAAAACTGTTTAATATCACAATTTCCTCAGGTTATTTGCTTATAATTCTCTTTCCGCACGTCAAAATGTAATATGTATTGAGTATGTTTTCCTCCCCTCAGTTGGGCGATCGCCCAAGCCCTAATTTTTAATTTTTCAGTATTTATACTCAGGTTTTTGTAGTGCATATTGTAGCTTATGAGTTGTACGCTTTGATTAAAGAATGTTAATAAAATAGTTTGGCAGAAGATAAAAATCAGAGAAAATGATTCTAATCAAAAGAATTTTAAGACTGGATTTTAATGAGTCAATTAGCTAATAATATTCAAGTTCAAACAATTAATCATTTAGGAATAATAGCTGGAATAATAGATGAAATAGGTATCGTAATCTTTAGAAGGAGACTATAAGATTTGTCAGACCGATTGTGAAGAAAATTTAGAACCAATGCCTATTAAAATAGTTCATGGTTATTCAAAAGATAAAAGACCAGATTTAAAGCTGCGGAAGGCAGTCGCCCATCCTCAAAATCGGATTTAAAATCCGATTTGAGGGCGACAATTTTTAATTAATTTAATAGTAAGTGGAGATGGAGGAGTTCCCTTATTTTTAGAATGCGGTAACGGAAATGATAGTGATAAAGCGAAATTTGCCCAGCTTATCTCTAAGTTTAAAAAACAAGTAAATCTAGATAGTATATTCGTAGCAGATAGCGCACTTTACAGTCAAGAAAATCTCTTTTTAATTCAGAATTTAAAGTGGATAACTAGAGTACCTCTATCAATTAAAGCTGCTCAATTTTTAGTAAAAGAAACCTCAGATTCTGAGTTTATTGAAACCGATAAACAAGGTTATAAAGCAGTAGAAAAAGACAGTAATTATGGAAGGACAAACCAAAAATGGATAATAATAGAAAGCCGTAGCAGAAAAGAATCTGATTTAAAACATTTATCTAAGAAGCTTACTAAAGATGAAGAAAAAGCTAATTCTTTAGTTAATTCTTTATCTCAGAAAAAATATGAAAATAAAACTGAAATCAAAGCCGTATTTAGGTGTGAACAGAAAAAACTCAAATATCATCAGTTAGTTTTAAAAAATGTTGAAGAAACCCTAGAGAAGAAAATCAATAAGACAGTTTATAAAGCTACAATCGCTCTCGAAAAAAAATTTGACAAAATAGAATCAGAAGAGAAAAAAGCTGGTCGCTTTATTTTAGCTACTAATATTTTAGAGAATTTAAGTCCCTCGGAAATTCTGACGGCATACAAAGGACAAAAATCTTGCGAAGGAGGTTTTAGATTTTTTAAAGACCCTTTATTTTTTGCAGATGCAGTTTTTCTAAAATATCCGTCAAGAATAGAAACTATGGCAATGCTCATGGGTCTATCTTTGCTGGTTTATAGCATTGGACAAAGACAGCTTAGAGCAAACCTAAAACAGAACAATACAGGAGTAAAAAATCAGTTAGGAAAACTCACAGACCAACCTACTCGACCTTGGATATTCCAAGGTTTTTAAGGCATTCATGTAGTGGTTCTAAATGGAGTAAAACAAATTGTAAATCTTACTGATTCAAGACTTGAAACTCTTAATTATTTCTCCCAATATTGTCAAAAATATTATATTTTATCTGGCTAATCTTTAGAGGTTTATTTAATATTTTAAACCCCAAAAGAGCGAAAATTAATATTTTCTTGTCCATCTATTCTCAATAACTATCACTTAATGACAATAAGTTGAAATCAAAGTATTTTGTCGCGCTTTGAGCACCTTTTCCTGGTTGCCGAGCCAATACTTCTCGGATAAGCATCTTTATGATAGTCGGTGCAGAGGCGACGGGGTGACGGGGTGACGGTTAGTCTCCAAGTCTCCAAGTCTCCAAGTCCCTAACTCGATAACCATTACTCCCACCACAATCGGCTGTAATTAATAACTCACTCGCTTCTGGATACATCTTTTGCCCCATCTCCTGCCACCATTGCTTGATAGAAGCAACAGCGATCGCCTGCTGTGTCATGATCGATTCCAACATTAACCCACCCCAGATTTGAGTTAATATCATAAATCCCATAGGGGATAACTTTTCCTAGTTCTTTATCAGGAAAATCGTGCATCTTAACCGGGATTGGCTCTTTTTTTCGTTGCCATTCTTGCCCTTGATTATGATATTCTCCTATCAATTCTTTTTTCTTCGTATCGACTGAAATTGCTGGCTGTCTTTGTAATCCGAAGTGGCGTATAGCCGACATACGTGCGAAACAGGACACGATGTTAAGCAGTGTAAAGAAGTAGTTTGTACTTCAGTATGGTAAAACTCTTAAAACTGTTTTATGACTACTTTGTAGAGTATTTTAGCTAAAAGGCTGTGCGAGAAAAAAATTGCCAACTTCCCCAAAAAAGATAGTTGGGTTGTAATGACTGGGGTACAGAAAATTAGCTTCTTACGTCACAAAGAACAGAAAACTTGCCCATAAATAGCCTTTTTTGGTGATGTTTTGCTCCTAAATTAACCCTGGATTTTACATTGCTTAACATCGTGTCCTAATTTACGAGTATGTCGGCTACACCCCAATATCAGCATATTGAATCTCTGCTCTCTGGAGCGATTAAAACTGACAAGATTTTAGCTCGATGGGATGATATGCTGCGAGTAGCTGGTTCTTTGAAACTTGGCTGGGTAACGGCTTCCTTGTTTTTGAGCAAACTCAAATCTTTTCCTCAACAGAATGATTTAGCTAGTTCATTTGCTGAGTATGGACGCATGATTAAAACTATTTTTATTTTGCGTTATTTGATGAATCAACCCTATCGCCGAAAAATTAATAGTCAACTCAACAAAGGAGAAAGATTACACGATTTAAGAAGATTTCTTTTTTTTGCTCATCAAGGTGCTATCAGACAGAGACATGAAGAGGAATTGACCAATCAAGCTAGTTGTTTAAACTTGATTACCAATGCTGTAGTAACTTGGAACACTATGTATATGGAGGCTGCTGTCAACCAACTGCGAAACGAAGGTTATCAAATAAGTGATGAAGATATTTGTCGCCTCTCGCCCACTCGCTACGAACACGTTAATCCTTATGGCATCTATCCCTTTGATATTGAGAAAGAATCAAAAAGAATAAGTCTCAGATCTCTGCGTAAACCATCGAGAAATTGAGTTAAATAATTCTAATTATACGTCCAGCGTTGTTTTCTGTCCGTTTGCTGTCGCAACGCCGTGTAGTAATGGACAATGCCAAAATTCATTTGGTCAAAGCAATTAGAGAATTAATTGAAAAAGCAGGAGCTAAATTAATTTATTTATCACCTTATTCTCCAGAATTTTCACCAATCGAAAATTTTTGGTCGAAAGTCAAAGCAAATTTGAGAAAAGTTAAACCAAGGAACTATAAAGACTTAATTAATGCGATAACTGATTCAATGCTGAAAGTTACGAAAGATGATATTCGGAATTGGTTTGTGACGCGAAGCTAATCCTTTAGGACTCACTGTTGCTACTGTACCTCATGAGCATGAGAATTGCTATAAGCAAAATTTACTTAATTTAAGTTTATAGCTAATTAGGGAGTTTAGCCTAGATATAAAACAAGATAGATTTTTAATTTTTCTTTTTTACCCTCTTGACTCTCCAGTTAACCAGAGACTTCATAATAGAAGTAATTGTTCACAAAAGGGTAGAAATGATGACATTACAACTTAAAGTTCCCAACATGGCTTGTTCGGCTTGTGGAGATACCATTACCAAAGCGATTAAAACAATCGATCCAATCGCAACTGTACAAACCGATCCCAAGACTAAGCTTGTGGAAATTGAAACGCAAGCATCATCTGAGGCTGAGATCTCGCAAGCGATTACAGCAGCAGGTTATACCGTTGCCTGAAGAATGCTTGGCATTATTTAAAATCAAGTCAGGAGGTATGAAGTGGAAAATACCAGTTTAAAATTAAGAGGCATGAGTTGTGCTTCTTGTGCCAGGAACATTGAAGATGCAATTCTTTCGGTGCAAGGTGTTCAGGAGTGTAGCGTCAATTTTGGTGCCGAACAAGCTACTGTCAATTATGACCCCAGTAAAACCAATCTAGCAGCGATTCAGGATGCAGTTGATGCGGCTGGATACTCTGGCGTACCCATGCAAGAGGATGTACTTGCTCCAGAAGATGATACCGAAAGACGAGAACGTCAAGTCGAAAATCGCCAACTGACTCGCAAGGTATGGGTTAGCGGAATTGTTAGTGCCATTCTGGTTATTGGTTCGCTGCCGATGATGACAGGATTGCCCATTCCTTTTATTCCTGCATGGATGCACAATTCCTGGCTGCAATTAGTACTGACTGCACCCGTACTATTTTGGTGCGGATCGTCCTTCTTTATTAATGCTGGGAAAGCCCTCAAACGCCATACAGCAACAATGGATACCCTAGTGGCGATCGGCACGGGTACGGCTTACCTCTATTCCCTTTTTCCCACCTTTTTTCCGCAGTGGTTTATCGCGCAGGGACTTACACCTGATGTCTACTTTGAAGCAGCATCAGTAATTATTGCCCTTATTTTACTGGGGAGATTATTAGAAAATCGAGCCAAAGGACAAACTTCAGAAGCAATTCGTAAGCTGATGGGTTTAGGTGCGAAAACAGCACGGGTGATTCGTAATAATCGCGAGATAGATATTCCCATCGCTGAGGTAGTTTTAGGAGATATCATTTTGGTACGCCCAGGAGAAAAGATTCCCGTCGATGGTGAGATCGTTGAAGGTTCTTCCACCATCGATGAAGCTATGGTTACGGGTGAAAGCATTCCCGTGAAAAAGCATCCTGGCAATGAAGTTATTGGCGCGACGATTAATAAAACTGGTAGTTTTAAATTCAAAGCAACCAGAGTCGGTAAAGACACTTTCTTAGCGCAGATTGTCAAACTGGTGCAGCAAGCACAAGGATCAAAAGCACCGATACAACGTTTAGCCGATCGCGTGACGGGATGGTTTGTACCTGTTGTGATTGCCATTGCGATCGCTACTTTTATTCTCTGGTACAACATCATGGGAAATGTAACGATGGCGTTGATTACCACTGTTGGCGTGTTGATTATTGCCTGTCCCTGCGCCCTTGGTTTGGCGACTCCGACTTCAATTATGGTGGGAACGGGGAAAGGGGCAGAAAATGGCATCCTGATTAAAGGCGCAGAAAGTTTAGAAATGGCGCACAAATTAAGGGCGATCGTCCTCGATAAAACGGGAACGATTACCCAAGGTAAACCGACTGTGACTGACTTTGTAACTGTCAATGGTATTGCCAACAGCAACGAGCTAAATTTATTACGTCTCGCTGCTTCGGTAGAACGAAATTCAGAACATCCTTTAGCCGAAGCTGTAGTACAGTACGCTCAATCTCAAAGGGTACAATTAAACAACGCAAGAGAATTTGAAGCGATCGCTGGTAGTGGCGTACGAGGCTATGTTTCGGATCGATGGGTACAAATTGGCACTCATCGTTGGATGAACGAGTTGGGTATCGATACTAGTGACTTACAAAAAGATTGGGAAGGATTAGAGTATTTGGGTAAAACCGTTATTTGGATTGCCGTAGATCGGAAAATTGAGGGGATTATGGGGATTGCCGATGCGGTAAAACCTTCTTCTGTCAAAGCTATTCGAGCCTTACAGAAAATGGGCTTGGAAGTGGTGATGTTAACTGGAGACAATCGCCGCACCGCCGAAGTAATCGCTCGTGAAGTGAGAATTAAACGAGTCTTTGCCGAAGTTCGTCCCGAACAGAAAGCAGCTACAGTTGAGACAATCCAGTCGGAAGGCAAAATAGTAGCAATGGTAGGAGATGGTATTAATGACGCACCTGCCTTAGCACAAGCCGACGTAGGAATAGCAATTGGCACGGGAACGGACGTGGCGATCGCTGCTAGCGATATTACCTTGATTTCAGGAGATTTACAGGGAATTGTAACAGCAATTCAACTTAGTCGCGCTACTATTCGTAATATTCGCCAAAATCTCTTTTTCGCTTTTATTTACAATGTGGCTGGAATTCCCATCGCAGCAGGAATCCTCTATCCCTTGTTTGGTTGGTTGCTGAGTCCCATTATTGCAGGTGCAGCGATGGCGTTTAGTTCTGTGTCAGTGGTGACAAATGCACTGCGTTTGCGGAATTTTAAGCCAAAAATACTTGATTAGAGCCCACATTCGGCAGCCCCACAGATGAAATACGAAAGAAATCTCCCAAAACCCG
>CAYMWC010000296.1:0-6321 GCA_964393695.1 uncultured Pleurocapsa sp. | reverse complement strand
GCCCTCTTGACTTCACACAAAAATTTGGCTTCTCATTTGGCGAAGGTATTGTTTACATAACTCCTTATGCAAGTAGTCTAATCGATTTGTGTCAGTTCAATGATATTGCCATCAGGATCTTGGGTAAACAAAGCCTTTCTTCCAGAAGCACTCATTTGAATGGGATAACCTTGAGCTTGTAACTTTTCTTTAGCTGTTTGTAAATCATTAATCGCCATAGCTATATGCGGATTTCTTCCCCACTTTTCAGAATTATTGATAGGTGCAACATAATTAGCATGAACAATTAGATGTAGCTGGCATTCTCCTATTTGATACCAAGTACCAGGAAATTTAAAATTATGGCGTTCAAATTTAGACAAACCCAAGAGATTGCTATAAAATTTTTCTGCTTGCTCTAAGTCAGATACTAAAATAGCTGTGTGAAGACATTGAGTAATTTTCATATTTACTAAAAAAAATTCATAATCTTTACTCTAAAACACCTTGGATTTTTGTATTTTAACCAGATGTCAGCGATCCTAAGGCTAGGGAATAACACAATTAAATCGCTTATTTTAATCGACTCCACGCCCTGTTTTTATGGGAAATGATTGTAAAGATAGGCTCAAAGTAGTCAAAAAGAAATATTTATCGTTAGGATGAGTCTGGAAAACTGAACTATAGTCATTCTCAACAGAAAACATAGGTTACTTAGCAATATTCTTCATCCTTCATACTTTATCCCTCATGCTTTTAAGGATATTATCTATTACTTGTATGTCTTTTTTTTGCTTAAGCAGTTTTTTTAGTAAGTATGTTATTGCTCTTAGTATTCTAATTTTAGCTACTGCTTGTAATGGCGATTCTCAGGCTCAATCTCAAAATACAACTCCCAAACCAAGTCAAACTAAGGTAAGTAAATTTCAACAGGTAGTAGCTTTAGGCAAATTAGTTCCCAGGGGGGAAGTGATTAAGCTTTCGGTAGCTAATGCTGAGGATAGTCGAGTTAATCAGATTTTAGTTGCAGAGGGCGATCACGTGCAAGAAAATCAAGTAATTGCCACCCTCCAGGGTTTGGAAAATCGACAAAGAGATTTAGAAGCAGCGCAAAAAGACGTTGAATTGGCTCAAGCAAAACTAGAACAAATCCGTGCTGGAGATACCAAACAGGCTGATCTGGGAGCGCAAAGGGCTAATATTGCTCGTTTAGAATCCCAATTGCGCAATGAAATCGTGGAAAAACAAGCAGCGATCGCTTCTGGTCAAGCTCAACTCAAACAGGCACAGTTAAATTATCAACGTAATCAAACCTTGGCACAGCAGGGTGCAGTAACTCAACAGGCTTTTAATCAAGCTCAAGAAAGTCTAGATATGGCACAAGCAGCTTTAAATGAACGTCAGGCACAGTTAAGTAATACTCAACAAACTTTAAAACAGGAAATTACACAAGAACAAGAAAATTTAGCTAGATTACAAGAAATTAGACCAGTTGATGTCAGGGTGGCAGAAATTGAGCTAGAAAGAGCCATAATAGCCGTCGAGCAACGTAAAGCAGATTTAGAAGATACTAAAGTTAAAGTACCAATTTCGGGGCAGATATTGCGGATTAATACCCGTGTTGGCGAACAGGTAAACACCGAAGAAGGAATTGTCGAATTAGGTCGTACTGATGAAATGTATGCGATCGCCGAAGTCTATGAAACGGATATTGGTAAAGTTCGGATCGGACAGCCAGCCATCATTAGTAGTGAATATGGCGGATTTACTGGCAAACTTAAGGGAAAAGTCGAGCATTTAGGCTTACAAGTAGGAACAAAAGAGTTATCTGAAACATCCGAAGGAGATCCGACTCAAGACGAAAATTCTCGCATTGTTGAAGTTAAAATTCGCATCAATCCTGAAGATAGTCAAAAGGTTGCAGGTTTAACCAATATGCAGGTTAGGGTAGAAATTAATAATTAATCAATTTTGAAATATGATCTACAATAAAGAAAAAAGTCTGTAATGTAGAAATGGCAATTAATATTAAAAATCTTGAAGCAGACAGGCTGGCAAGAGAATTAAGCGAAATAACTGGAGAAACAATTACAGAAGCGGTAATTAAATCTTTAGCAGAAAGACTAGAAAGGGAAAAAAATAAACAAACTACTCCTTTACCCTTACAACAAGAACTACTAGCTATTGCTCAACGGTATCAAACTTTACCGACTTTCGATACCCGAACAGATGAGGAAATTTTAGGCTATAACGATGGTTATTGACACTTCGGCTGTTATAGCGATTCTTCATCTTGAGCCAGAAGCAACTATCTTGACTGATGCGATCGCTTCTGATTCGGTGCGCCTGATGTCTATGGGGACTGCATTAGAACTATCAATTATTATCAGGGCTAGAAAAGAAGAAGCTGGAATCAGAGAATTAGATTTTTTTTTGTATAAAGCAGCGATTAATTTGGTCAGCTTTGATGAAAATCAACTAAAAATAGCTCGTTATGCTTTTGAGCGTTACGGTAAAGGCAGAAATTCTGCTAGTTTAAATTTTGGTGATTGTTTTGCTTATGCTCTTAGTAAAACTTCTGGACAACCTTTGTTGTTCAAGGGTAAGGATTTTTCTCAGACTGATGTTGCCATAGCAGTGAAATTTTAGATGAAATATAAAAAAGAATGATATAAATCAATCTCTATTCATTATCTTTGATTTTAAGAGAATTAATTTTTATTGATTTTTAGGTGCTTTTGATTGGGCGATCGCTTATTAGTCAAACAAAATATTTAATTAATTTTCATTGAGCGAGTAGTATGGTGTATTCTTCCATTCCTAACGAAATCTATAATCGCCCAAAGATATATACTAAAAATATATATTGCTAATAAATTGAAGATGGAAACAGCTAAACTATTCCAAAATGGTCAAAGTCAAGCAGTTAGGCTACCCAAAAAATATCGTTTTCCTGGAGATAAAGTCTTAATTAAGCGTATAGGTAATGCTGTGGTACTTTTACCATATCAAGATGCCTGGGAAACGTTGTTTGAGAGCCTAGAGCAATTTTCCGATGATTTTATGAGTGAAGATCGCCAGCAACCAAAATCACAAGAACGAGAAAATGCCTTTGAATGAAATTTTTACTCGATACAAATATTTGTATTTATATTATTAAGCAAAAGCCTCCAGAAGTATTGCATAAATTCAATATCTATCAAGTGGGTGATATTGGAATCTCTTCTATTACAGTTGCCGAACTTCAATTTGGTGTTCAAAAGAGTCAATATCCTGCAAAAAATCAACAAGCATTGGCACAATTTTTATTACCTTTGGAGATAGTAAATTTTGATAATGCTGCTGCTGCTATATACGGTAATATTCGAGCAATATTAGAAAAACAAGGGACGCCAATAGGCTCGTTAGATACTCTCATTGCTGCTCACGCCCTTAGTTTACAAGTAACTTTGATCACTAATAATATAAGAGAGTTTAGTCGTGTACCAAATTTAAAGGTGCAAAATTGGGTGAGTTAAGTATTCTCTGTCAAAGATAGGTTAAAAAAAGTGAAACCAATTTACCTACTGTCCCCAAAAATAAACTCTTACCTACGTCGAACACCTGTGGCGTGGTTACAGTTGTCTTATCAAAAAGTTCGTTTGCTGGTGGCGATTTTAGGGGTAGCTTTTTCGATTATCCTGATTTTTACGCAACTGGGTCTGAGAGCAATGCTATTTGATGGGGTGACTTTGTTACCTGAAAATCTTAATGGCGATCTTTATTTATTGTCTTCTTATGCAGAAAACATCGAGGATAGTTCCTTTCCTAGTATTTATCTTTATCCAGCAGATGCTATTGAAGGAGTTGCTGATGTCCGACCACTCTATGTCCATATGGGAAGATGGGTAGATCCTAAGCTACTTAATTCAACTAACAGAGGCAATGATGCTGCACCTCCAAGATATTCCCCGATGCAAATTATTGCTTTTAATCCCGCTAAGCCAGTATTTAAACTACCCGAAATTAATCAGCAATTAAATCTCTTATCTGTTCCAGGAGCAATTTTATATGATCGCCTGGCAAAATCGGAACTCGGAAATATTCCCCAACTATTCAAGAGTCAAGGTTTTGTTTCCAGTATTTTAAATAATCATCGCGTTACAGTTTTGGGTTTATTCAGCCTGAGCAGTACTTTTGACTACAAAGGAGTAGCGGTGATGAGTGACTGGAATTATGGACAAATGGAGGGTGTAGATACTTTGAAAGAAGTGACTGTCGGTGTTTTATCTCTAGAATCAGGAACAAATCCCCAAGCGGTAATTAAACAGATTCAAAAGAATCTCAGTAAAAATATTAAGGTATTAACCCGAGAAGCGTTAATCCAAGGAGAACAAGATTATGTGGCTACGTGGCCCGAAGGTAAAATCTTAAATTTTGGCGCAGCGATCGGCTTTATTATCGGTATTGTCATTGTTTATCAGGTGATTTATACCGATGTCAGCGAACACCTACCCGAATATGCCACTCTTAAAGCTATGGGATATAAGGATCGTGATTTATCCTGGGTGGTGCTGCAAGAATCTTTAATTTTAGCGATTATGGGTTTTATTCCTGGATATTTAGCTTCATACGGAATTTACTATTTAATGGAAAAATTTATCGAATTTCCTGTGAGTATGGATTTGGGGATTGCCTTACAGGTTTTTCTACTTAATCTGAGTATGTGTACGCTTGCAGGAGCGATCGCGATGAAAAAACTGCGTACCGCCGATCCTGCTGATATTTTTTATTAAAATTCCAAATAACTATCAAACTAATTTTTTTTGCACTTGCGACCCCTGAGAGGCTATACTCCAATCGGATTTATAATAAACAATTAATCTTATAAAAGCATGGTAGCGGTAGCAATCTTAGCAGCAGGACGTGGCACTCGCATGAAGTCCGATTTACCCAAAGTCTTGCACTCATTAGCAGGGCGATCGCTCGTAGAACGAGTACTTGATAGCTGTAGTTTATTAAATCTGGACAAGCAGATTGTAATTATTGGCTATCAGGGGGAAAAAGTCAGACAGGCTTTAAGTCATCGTCAGGGTGTAGAATTTGTTGAACAAACAGAACAGTTGGGTACTGGTCATGCTGTACAGCAGCTAATCCCTTATTTACAAGGATATCAAGGTGATTTATTAGTCTTAAACGGTGACGCGCCTTTACTGCGCCCAGAGACTCTCCAACAATTGGTAGCAACTCATCAGTCTCAACAAAATGCAGCCACGCTTTTAACTGCTAATTTACCCAATCCTCAAGGCTATGGACGAGTATTTTGTAATGGTGATAATCTAGTTAGTCATATAATCGAAGATCGCGATTGTAATACAGCCCAAAAGCAAAATAGACGGGTGAATGCAGGGATATACTGTTTTAATTGGCAGAAATTAGCAGATTCCTTACCTCAACTCTCAACTAATAACGATCAACAAGAATATTATTTAACTGAAGTTGTCGATTATCTCAGTCCTGTCATGGCTTACGATGCCGAAGATTATCGTGAAACCAACGGCATTAATGATCGCCAGCAACTATCAACAGCCTATGATGTTTTACAGGCAAGAATTAAAGACGATTGGATGAAAGCAGGGGTAACAATGGTCAACCCCGACAGTATTACCATTGATGAGAGTGTCCAATTAGAGCCAGATGTCATTCTCGAACCTCAAACTCATTTACGAGGTAATACCACTATTGCTACAGGAAGTCGGATTGGCCCAGGTAGCTTGATTGAAAATAGTAAAATCGGTAATAACGTTACTGTTTTATATTCCGTAGTTACAGATTCAGAAATAGCATCTAATACTAAAATTGGGCCTTATGCTCATCTACGAGGTAACGTTAAACTAGGTGAAAGTTGTCGGGTTGGTAATTTTGTTGAGCTTAAGAAGACTACTATTGGCGCAAATACCAATGTGGCACATCTATCCTATCTAGGAGATGCGACTTTAGGCGATCGCGTTAATGTCGGTGCTGGAACAATTACGGCTAACTATGATGGTAAACACAAACATCCCACAACCATCAAACAAGGCACAAAAACAGGTTCAAATAGCGTCCTAGTCGCCCCTGTCACCTTGGGAGAAAATGTTACTGTAGCAGCAGGTTCAGTCGTTACCCAAGATGTCCAAGATAATGCTCTGGTAATTGCGCGATCGCGCCAAAAAGAAATCCCCGATTGGTATCAAGATTCGTGACTACTAATTACTAATTACTGATTAGGCACGGAGACCACGCCAGTTCCTACAACGGGGAGAACCCCCCCTCACAAGGGTAGGTTTTTTACATTAACTCTATAATGGTGTGAGACAAGGT
>CAYMWC010000295.1:0-6391 GCA_964393695.1 uncultured Pleurocapsa sp. | reverse complement strand
GAAGTCAGAAGTCAGAAGTCAGAAGTCAGAAGTACCACAAGGGTATAACATCAGAAGTCAGAGGTCAGAAGGTTAGTATTAATCAACAATTGCAGCAGTGTTTTCAACAGCAGACAGCTTTACCAACGGGAGTTAGTCTAAATGTTTTTCCGAATTTAGAAGCGGAAGTCAGAGGCGTATTAACTCAAGTCAAAGTGTTGTTAACTCAAGGTGTTGTCCCTCAAGATATAGTCCTGGTAACTAACGAAGAACAATTATACGGCGATGTGTTAATCGATATTGCATGGGAATATAATTTGCCTGTACAGGTAGCCTACGAAATTTCTTTAGAGCAAACGCGCATCGGTGCATGGTTAAACTTGCTGCTGGAAGTAGTTAGAGATAATTTTCCTTTTGAAGCGACGGCTAAGTTACTATCCCATCCCGTAGCTAAATATATGTCGCCAGAAATTTGGGCAAATGCTAGACAAACTCATCCTCAAGGTTTATCTGCTTGGCAGCAATTAGGAGTGGATTTAAGCTTACTTAATTTTCCCAAAGATAATCAGCGTCGTGGATTTTGGTTAAAGCGTTTGCAGGATATTTTAGCTGCTTGGGACATTCTGGAGAAAGCTAAAGGTTGGGCCCGAGAAGTTATGACTTTTTATCGTCTTCAGGAGTCTTTAAAAGAATTAGCCAAACCCGAAGCGCAATTACTTAGTAAAAAGGCTTTTATTGCTGAAATTAACGAAATATTAGCTTTATTAACCGTCCCTGCTCAACCAGGTATGGGAGGAATTGAATTACATAATCCCACATCTATACTGGGAACTCAATACCCTTATGTGTTTGTCCTAGGTAGCGCAGAAGGAATTTTACCAAAAGCGATCGCCGATGACCCAATTTTGGATTTTCATAGTCGTAAACAGTTAGCCAAAGAGGGTTTGGAGATTACTACAGCCGTAGAGTTTGCCCAAAGAGAAACCTTTTCTTTTTACTGTCTGCTGGGTATACCCACTCAAAGTCTTAGTTTTTCTTATCCCGAATTAATTGAACGTCAACGGACTCTACCCAGTCCTTATTTAACTCGTTTGGGACTCAAGCCAACTGATGTAGATACTTTACCTTTAGCTAGTATCGAACTCGCCCGACAAGTATATCTGCGTCAACCGAGTTTATTAAAACCAGAAACTAGTTCCTTGTTGTTAATACCTCAAATTACCAAAGCTTGGCAGGTAGAAACTCAACGAGAAAGTAACTCTGTATCAAATGAATATGGTGGCGTAATTGGAATTAAAATTGAGCCAGAAACTAAAATTTTTAGTGCTTCCCAGTTAACCCAATTGGGTCAATGTCCTTTCAAATGGTTTACAGCACGGCTACTTAAACTCCAAGAATTAAGGGAAGCGGAATCTGATTTGAGTGCTGCCTATCGAGGCAATCTTTATCATCGTTGTTTAGAACTATCTTTAGCCCAAATTAAAACCGCCAGTGATTTAGCCAAATTCAATCAAGAACAACTAGCCCAAGCTTTTGCTGTCGCTGAACAGGAATTAAACCTCAGCCAACTCCCAGGATGGGAGGCACAACGCCAAGAACATCTAGAGTTACTCACCCTTAATTTAATTGCCACCGAATTTCTACCTCCAGACAGAGAAGTAATTGCCAGAGAAACCAAATTTACGACTCAATGGTATGGGTTACAGATACAAGGACAAGTAGACAGAATAGATCGCACCACCACAGGGTTAACAGTTATTGATTATAAAACTAGCAGCAGCCCACCCGCAGGAGTCAAAGATGCTACAGGCAAAGCCAATATCGATATTCAACTAGCAGTTTATCAAGATGCGATCGCTGAACAATATCCCCATGAAATCATAGATGCAGCAGCCTATTATTCCCTAACGCAACAAAAAACCATTAGTCGTCCCAAAAAAGATCCCGCAGAATTAGCTGCCTTTGCTGAACAAGTCAAATCTCATCTAGAACAAGGATACTATCCCGTTGCCCCTGATAAGGATCGTAAAGCCTGTCGCTATTGTGCCTATGATCTAGTCTGTCGCCAAGGAAATCATTTAAATCGTCAAGATAATTAGTTAAAATAGACTTAGTTTACAAACTTAGTTTAAAAAAAATATGAATGAACCGATCAACATTCATGAAGCTAAAACCCAGCTATCAAAGTTATTATCCAGAGTTGCTTTGGGGGAAGAATTTACCATTGCTAATCGCGGTGTGCCTGTAGCCAAGCTAATTCCCTATCAAGTTGATGACGATCAAAGCGATCGCATTCCTGGAAGACTAGCTGGTCAAATTAAAATTAGTGATGATTTTGATGAACCAGATGAGGAGATGATCAGACTTATTTATGGAGAAGAAGAATAAGTGAAACTGTTATTAGATACTTGCTGCTGGCTATGGTGGTTAAGTGAACCCAACAAACTTAGTCAACAACAACTAAAAGCAATTCGCGATCGCCATAATCACTTATTTTTATCTGTGGCTAGCATTTGGGAGTTAAGTATCAAAATTAATCATGGTAAAATTTCTTCTCTTCCTCAGTCTCTCAATAAATTAGTAGAAAATGAATGCCGTAAAGATGGTATAACCATTTTAGATATTAAGCCTTGTTATGCCATTCCCGCAGGTTCACTGGTGCTACATCACAAAGATCCTTTTGATCGGATGATTATTACTCAAGCTATAATTAACGATCTGACTATCTCTACTACTGACTCAATTTTTCAAAAATATAACGTTCCTATTTTGTTTTAAGTATTTTGGGTTGTAGAAAATAAGACGTAGTATGTAATCGAGTTAAATTAGTTAATATTCTTAAATTGAAGATATTAGTTGAGTTTTTTCTGCAACAATATGTCTTGAAGCGTTATTAATCTTGATTTATCTTGATTTTTTGAGGTCTAGAAATGTTTAAGACTATTTTATTTCCTATAGAATTAACTAGAGAAACTCGCAAAGCGATCGAGCTTACGGCAGAGATGGTCAAAATCCACAACAGTAAATTAACTATTGTGTCTGTAGTTGAACCGAATACTGAAGGAACGATGAGTTCAGAACCCCAAGTAGCTAAGCTATTAGAGGAATCTAAAGCATTTTTTGCTAGTCAAGGAATTCAGGCTGAAACCATAGAAAAATCAGGACTACCTGCTTTTACGATCTGTGATGTTGCTGATGAAATTAATGCCGATCTCATTATTATGAGTTGTCGAGGTTTGGGCTTGATTGATGAAGAAGCTGCTGCCGAAAGTGTTACCAATCGTGTCATTAATTTAGCTAATTGTCCTGTGTTGGTTGTTAGTTAATTGTTAGCCATGAAAATATAAAACAAATTAATAGTAAACTCATAAACTAAATAATGAAGACTCAACTATCAAAAGCACAAACACAACAACTTTATGAAAAAGACTTCTATTTGTGGTTACAAACTACTGTAGAGCAAATGCACCAGCAAAATTTAGATAGCTTAGATTGGGAACATTTAATTGAGGAAATAGCAGAATTGGGTAATGAGCAAAGGCGCAAAGTAAAAAGCTATCTAAAACAACTATTAATTCATTTACTGCTCTATAAATACTGGTCATCAGAGCGTGATTACTGTGCCAAAGGATGGGAAATTGAAATTGATAATTTTCGAGATGAATTAGAATTTTTGCTAGAGTCAAAAACTCTTTATAATTATTTTTTAGCAGAAATAGAAAATGTGTATATTAAAGCTAAAAAACATATCATCAAAAAAACTGGTTTGTCTTCAGATATTTTCCCTCAACAATGTCCTTTTTCCCCAGAACAAATTTTAAATTCTGATTATTTTCCAACACTTAATTAATTGACAAAACACTCGTTCCCAATCACTAAATCACAAATATCCTTCAATTAAAATATCTGAATCAATAGTGCTAGTTGTCACCTGTTGCAGTTGCAATGCGGATGTCATAGTAGTTAAGCCCAAATCTCCGACTGGGGATGGTGCAGATATACCACCAATAATTTTAGGCGCGATAAATGCCATAACTTTTTGGATTGTACCATCAGCGATCGCTCTAGCTGCCAATGTCCCACCACATTCCCACAAAACTTTTGATAATCCCCGTAGATATAAATGTTCCATGAGGATTTTGGGAGTAAGTTGAGTCACTTCAATAATTTCGACTCCTTGACTAATTAGCTCTTTTTGTAGTGTTGGGTTGCTATTAATCTCGGTAAAAATTAAGGTGGATGCCATCTCTGTCTGCCAGAGACTACACTTTCTGGGTAAATCTAAACTTCGACTCATCACAACTCGCAGAGGATTATGGGCAGTGACACCGTGAGTAGTTAAGTTTGGGTTATCTTGACGCACTGTATTACCGCCAATAATTACCGCATCGCAGGTACTTCTCACCTGATGTACTAAATGACGAGAAGCTTTACTTGTTACCCAAGCACTATGTCCTGTGGTGGCAGCAATTTTACCATCCAAGGTCATGGCATACTTAAGAATACCAAAAGGCTGATGATGAGTCAGGCGATGAATAAAAGCTTCGTTAAGTTGACGACAGGCAGTTTCTTCTACACCTACCACGACTTCAATCCCTGCATCCCGAAGTTTTTTGATTCCACCTCCCGCAACCCGAGGATCAGGATCGACCATTCCCGTAACTACTTTGGCTACTTGTGCCTTGATTAAAGCTTCTGAACAGGGAGGAGTTCGTCCATAATGATTGCAGGGTTCAAGATTTACATATACTGTTGCCCCTTTCGCAGCTTTTCCAGCCTGTTGTAAAGCAAATATCTCTGCATGAGGTTCTCCAACTCCTGGGTGAAAACCTTCACCAATAATTTTGCCATCTTTGACTATTGCTGAACCTACCAGAGGATTAGGGGAAGTTTTTCCTGCCCCTTGCTGTGCTAGTTGCAGACATTTTTGCATTATTGCAATATCAAAATCAGATACTTGCTGTTTATGCTTCATAAATTTTTAGACTAAAGTAAGCGAATCAGATCACCATATTCCAGGAGTAATTGCTCGTTACTAATGTATTCGTCTTCTTCCTGGGGATTCCAAAGCAATTCAAACTTAATTAAATCATCTTTTCGTAACTTACTTAGTTTAATTAATGACTGTATTAATTGTTCTTTGGTATAAATTTGTTCAAATAGAAACAGAGGAGTCGACGTACATATAATTAGGGTGAATACTAAATAATCATAACCAGTTTTAGTTTGAAATTTCTTATTTGTTCCTGTTGATTTTCCATTATTAATTAAACTTAGCTCTTGATTGAAAAATTTATTTTTTTCAGTACAAGAAATCACATCGAATTCTGTTTGAATTTCCTCCAAAGATAGATCTAAAGAACTGTAGCTAGCATGAGTCCAATGCTGTTTTTCAATCAGCACTGCCAGATTTTTACGCATCAATTCTGCGATCGCTGGTTCAGATTGCAGATGATTATTAGAATTAATTTGAGCTAACTTTCGTCTAAGCTGATCATCAGCAACAGAGCAAGCAATTTGTAGTTTGGAGATTACTGCTTGAGAATTATCTTCTTGCTTTTTAGAGTCATAGTTTTCTGTTGTTAAAGGTTTGGAAAACGGTAAATTGTCATTTTTTGATAAGTTATTCGACTCTTGTTGCTCGACATTTAAAAGTTTTTTGTAGAGTAATAAGAAAGGATAAAAAATACCAAAAGGAATAAATAATAATAGAAAAAAAGCCAAAGAAATAATTTGAATTGTTGTCAGACTTTTGTGATCTTTCGACTGCTCTTGTTCTGTAGTCTCAGAATCATTTTGATTTGATTTTAAGGCAATATCTCCTAAAAAATTATTATTTAGTTGCTGTGGTGTTTGTAAGGAAGATTTTACTAAATCTGATTGATTGATATTTGATAGTAAATGGGTAGTTGAGGATACTAAGTTTATTTTATCTGCAACTAAATCAAGAGTCTTTACATTATCTTGGTAGCTTAGTTGGCTAACTATTTTAATGTCGAATGTATCATCGTTAACAGATATTTCTCTGTAATTACTAGCAGAGGCTGAATTAAAACTGTCAAAGCCAATTGTGGTAATTAACGCTAGCCAAAAAAAACTTGTCTTGGTATTTCCGTACTTAAGCACTTTTATTGTCTATATTTTATGTAATTTAGATAAAAATTTTTATTCTGTCATTCTACTCTATCTTTTTTGATTTATAGCCGTACCAAGTTAAGTTAGGACACATAGATTATCGGCTCGAAAGTAGCAAGTAGCAAGTAGCAAGTAGCAAATAGCAATTTTAAAAATGTCCTAACGTTAATGTGTATTGCTATATAACTAAAACCTCGGCTTTTAATAGGAAGAAGGCAGAAGTGAAGTTTTCTTTGCTGTCGCTCCTTAAGCAGCAGTTATTACATGAGAAGTATAG
>CAYMWC010000294.1:0-6423 GCA_964393695.1 uncultured Pleurocapsa sp. | reverse complement strand
CAAGCACGGTTCGGATAGGAGGGGTAAGCTGGTAACAGCTACCTCGACCTAACCAGAAGGTCATAGCGTCCAATTTAGCAGTTCTGCCAACAACGATTGATTTAGTGAAAACTTTTGAGGGGTTTCGTGCTTCTACCTATATAGACACTAACGGCTTACCCGTTATTGGCTATGGACAAACACAAGTCAACGGTCAAACCGTCAGTCATGGACAGTATATTACTCAAGCCGAAGCCGATGCTGCTTTGCAACGAGAGTTATATGAACTTCAACGTCTGATCTTGAACCATGTGCAGGTAGAATTAAATCCCCATCAATTAGGGGCATTAACGTCCTTGGTTTACAATACTGGAGTGGGATTATTATATGACAGCACTTTGATCAGCAAGCTTAATGCTGGAGATTATGCAGGGGCAGCCGAAGAATTTCCTCGTTGGAACAAGGCTCACCAAGGAGGGACATTAGTAGTCTTGCCTGGTTTAACTAGACGCAGATTAGCAGAGCAAAAGTTATTTTTAACTCCATTTCAATAGAGTTTTGTCAATTTATTAATGATTGGTTAGTTCTTGGTTTTAGTTATCAGTTATTAATTGTTAGTTCTTGGTATTCTTGAACCAAATTCTAATAGCTGATAGCTAAGAACATTATTACTTTTGGTTTTATATCTTAAAATTAGCAACACCGTGCTTCTATTCACAACCATTTCCGAATTACGTCCACAACTAGCAACTTTTCGTCAAGAACATGACTGCCAAATTGGTTTAGTACCGACAATGGGGGCTTTGCATGAAGGGCATCTTAGTTTAATTAAGCGAGCGATCGCGGAAAATGATACTGTAGTTGTTAGTATTTTTGTTAACCCTCTACAATTTGCGCCGACGGAAGACTTAGGCAACTATCCCCGTCAGCTAGAGCAAGATCTCGAACTTTGCAGACAACTAGGTGTTAATTTTGTTTTTGCCCCTAGTCCCCAGGAAATGAATAGTAGCGGTGATACCCAGGCTTTAACAGGCACAACTACGGTAATTCCTCCCCAACATCTGACTGAGGTATTGTGTGGTAAATTTCGTCCTGGTCATTTTACTGGAGTTGCGACGATTGTGACCAAGCTTTTGAATATTGTGCAGCCAAATCGGGCATATTTTGGACAGAAGGATGCTCAACAGTTAGTAATTATTAAGCGTTTAGTACAAGATTTAAATCTGCCTGTAAAAATTATTGGTTGTCCAATTGTGCGCGAAGCTTCAGGATTGGCATTAAGCTCTCGTAATCAGTATTTGACAGATACAGAAAAAACCCAAGCAGCAAAAATCTATCAGAGTTTACAACAAGCAAAAACTGCTTGCGCTCAAGGTGAATTTGATGCCATAACTTTGGTTAATTTAGTCGAACAAGAATTAAGTACCGTCCCAGAAGTTAAAATTCAATACATTGAGTTAGTTGATCCTGTTAGTCTGCAATTTTTAGAGGAAATTCAACACACAGGCTTACTGGCGATCGCTGCTTATCTTGGTTCTACTCGTTTAATTGATAATATCGTGTTACACAAACGTCAGCCCATTGTGGCTATTGATGGCCCTGCTGGGGCTGGAAAATCTACTGTTACTCGTTTTCTAGCTCATAAATTAGGTTTGCTTTATTTGGATACAGGCGCAATGTATCGGGCAGTAACTTGGTTGGTTATGCAATCAGGAATTGCTATTGAAGAGCAAGAAGCGATCGCGACTTTAATTGAAAATATTCATTTTAAATTAACCGCTCCCAAAGATGCTGACTTACCTACTGTCGTGCATATAGATAATCAGGAAGTAACAGAGGCTATTCGTACTCCTGAAGTCACTGCTAACGTTTCGGCGATCGCTGCTCAAGCTGCGGTAAGAGCTAGATTAGTCAAAATGCAACAAAAATGGGGAGAAAAAGGAGGAATCATTGCCGAAGGTCGAGATATTGGCACGAATGTTTTTCCTGATGCAGAATTAAAAATCTTTTTAACAGCTTCGGTTGAGGAAAGGGCCAAAAGACGTTTACAGGATCTCCAAAATCAAGGACGGCATGATATCAATCTTCAACAACTAGCGCAAGATATTCAGCAGCGAGACGAACAAGATAGTAATAGAGCGATCGCGCCGTTGAAAAAAGCCGATGATGCAATTGAAATAATCACCGATAATCTTACTATTGAACAAGTGAGCGACAAAATTGTTACTCTTTATAATCAAATTAATTCTTAAATTACCAATTGAGAAAAGATTTTTTTATATTTGGATTAACTCTACCCACGTTAAAGTTTAAAGATGAGTATCAATATAGAAACGGATATCAAAGAAATATTATTAAAAATCGAATCTGATCTTACAGATTTAAAAAAAGATATGTCTACTGTGAAAACAGATTTAGCAGTAGTGAAAAATAACCAGGACAACTTCAAAGAAAGGCTATCTGATATACAGGGTACACAAAAAGCCCAGATTTGGTCGCTGATTACTTTGTTAGCTGGAACGCTCGTTAGTAAGTGTTGCTTATGTTAAATCAAAATCAGTTTCTTAATAGACTTAATGGGTTTGCATAAATGTGAGCTTGTAAAATAACTGTTAAGTCTGGTAGCATTGTTGAAACACTAATTCTTGGCGAAACTTAAGATAATGTGATGAGTGGAACTCCTATTTGTAGCATAAGAATCTCATCAAAACTTTCGGAAGATGAAATAGAAAGTTTAGAAACGGCACTGGAAATGAGTTCGATTAAGCTCCAAAAGTCACCAAGTCGAGCAATAGGTGCAGATGATCTGGTTTTTGTAGCGACAGTACTGGGAGGAGTGACAGCAGCAGCAAATCTAGTTGAATATGGAATCAAAATAACCAGGGCGATCGCAGAGTGGCGAAAAAAAGTGCGATCGCAAGGAAGAGAACCAGAAGGAAGATTAGAGCATCCAAATAGACCGCCCTTAGATCTGAGTACGGCATCTGATGAGGAAATAGAAAAATGGTTTTCTCAAAGGTAACGGTTAACGAGCCTCCCAAAACTGGAATAGAAAAAATTACCGAACAAGATAATTCCTTCTCTAATCAAATACTGATCTTGTTTTCAGCCCCTTTATTAGATGAAGAATTAAAACCAGTAGAAAAATTAGCAATTCAAAAAGAAATAGAAGCGATCGCCTTAGTATTGGAACAACTCTCTATTCCTGTAGCAGTGGAAATAGTAGTAAAAGTAGCCACCTCAGAGACTTTACAAGATGTATTTGCCAGTCGAGTAAAACCGTTGATAATTCATTTTATCGGTCATGGCACGAGACAGAAACACAATACAGCCTTAATACTAGAAGATGAAACAGGTATGGCTCGTGCTTTTAGCGAAGAAGAATTAAAAATCGCCCTTTCAAATCAAAAACAAGCCCCCTGCCAATTAGCATTATTAAATTCCTGTCATTCAGAACAATTAGCTCAAGCATTTGTAAATGCCAAAGTGCCTCATGTAATTGCGATCAATGCTGAAGATAAAATTCTGGATGCAGCAGCCCGTTGTTTTTCTCGACGGCTCTATCAAGCATTATTTAATCAAAATGAGGTGGACAATAGTTTTTTATCGGCTCGTAATGCAGTCAAACTCGATGATCGATTAAAAAACGAATTTAACTCGAAAACACTTGAGCTTGGAGTCAATTTTGACGAAGCTTTCAAATATCATTTATTACCGCCAGTACCCCATAATCAACTGTTAAGAATAGAGTTAGCTAATACACATCAAGTTATCTATCCTCAGTGGTTAAAGACCAATCTTGCCAGCGATAATCCCAGCTTTGTGGGGCGCAAACTAGAAATACATCAGGTAATAAAAATATTGGTAGAGTCAGACAAACGGTGTATCGCCCTACATGGAATGGGAGGAATCGGCAAAACCGATTTAGCCAAAGCCATTGGAAGATGGTTACATGAGCGCGATCGCTATGGTGATGGAGTTTGGTTAATTAGTTTACGTGATACTACTTCAGTTGAAACTTTAATAGTTGAAATTCAGCAGACTTTAGAACTAAAAACTTTTGCTCTCAAAAGAGAGTTGAGAAATAGTCGGTTATTTTTGATTCTTGATGATTTGGATGGATTAATTAGAAATGACTGGAACGAGCTAATTGATTTATTAAGCTCACTGTTAGAAGAGTGTCCAAATTTAAGATTATTATTAACTGCTCGTGATTTGCTAGCCTGGGATATTTCTTATTTTGAGCAAATAGAAGTTGGCAGTATGGGGGTATCAGAAACGAGACAGATATTTAAAAAATACGCTCCTGAGCAAGCACAATGGGGAGACGATGAGGATTTAAGGCAAGATTTTGAGCGATTAGTGCAGTTTCTTGATGGTTATCCTCTAGCAATTAAGCTAGCAGCATCTTATATGAAACAAAAACGATGTACTCTGCAAACTCTGTGTGAAAAATTAGATATTGAACCTCTAAGAATACTTGAGTTACCTTCCCCTCAAGAAAAAAAAGAAAGAAGTCTGCGAGTAACTCTAGAACTTTCCTTTGAAGTTTTATCAGTAGAAGGACAAGATAGATTTCCCTTATTAGCTTTTTTCCCTAGTGGTTTGAGTCGAGATTTAGCCAAAGCTGTTTGGGGCGAAAAAGGCGAAAACGCTTTAGAAGAATTATTTGAATTTTCGATGGCAGAACAATTCTCGACAGCATCGGGTTGGCGAGTAAATTTACCTGAACCTGCCAGAAGTTATGCAGAGAGCAAATTACAACAGGGAAGAAATATAGACTATCTCGCACCTCTAGTTTTAGATTTTTATCACAGTAATTTCTGCGATCGCGTTATTAGGCTTTTTAATGCTGGAAATGAGAAAAAAGGGCAGCAGCTTCTTTTACAAGAAAACTCAAATTTAATCTTGTTTCTTGAATGGGGTTATGAGCAGGAAATAAGTTCAGATGGAATTTGTCATAGTGCTAGGATTACAGCTTCCTTAAGTCCTTATTGGCGTTGGATTGAACCTAATCAAGATCCTTTATTTAGATTGAATCAAGCTATAGAAGTAGCCCAAAGCAATCGAGATCTAGAAGGGGAGGCTTTAGTTAAAAAGGCGATCGCTACTTTAGCTTCTAGAGGGGAATTTAAAACTGTTCAAGCTTTGAGTCAAGGAAGTGATGAGTTAAAATCCTTTGAGTTTGAAGTAGTAACTCTGAACAATCAAGGGCAGGAAATTAGGCGAAAAACCAAACAAGCTGAATACTTCACCGAAATCCTCGACGACGATATTTCCCTCGAAATGGTGTCTATCCCAGGTGGAATATTCATGATGGGTTCACCGAATGGGGAAGGTTATGATTCTGAAAAACCACAGCATCAAGTAACTGTACAGCCATTTTTCATGGGTAAATTTCCGATTACTCAAGCCCAATGGCAAACAGTAATGGGGAATAATCCTGCAAGGTTTCAATATAGTCTATTAAATCCAGTCGAAAGAGTTTCTTGGGACGATGCTCAAGAGTTTTGCGATCGCCTTTCCAAATTAACAGAAAAAGAATATAGATTACCAACAGAAGCAGAGTGGGAATATGCTTGTCGTGCCAGAACAACTACTCCATTTCACTTTGGAAAAACAATTAATGCTTCCTTAGCGAACTACTATAGCGAAAAAACCTATGAAGAATGCGTAGAAGGGGAATTTAGGAAACAAACAACCCCAGTAAGATATTTTAAAGTTGCCAATGCCTTTGGCTTATACGATATGCACGGAAACATCTGGGAATGGTGCGAAGATGATTGGCATAAAAACTATGAGGACGCACCGACTGACGGTAGTGCTTGGATATCAGAATTTAGTAGCAATAAAGCAATACGTGGTGGTTCTTGGTTTACCCTTCCTTATACCTGCCGTTGTGCATCTCGTAACCTCTTTGATCACGAGATTCGTTACTACAATATCGGTTTTCGTGTTGTGTGTGTCGCCCCCAGGACTACATAGCCCTTTGCTCTTTTTGCCCTTTTGCCCTCCGCGTCCAAAAAATCATATTTAGTATATAAAAATTAATAATGCAGGAATTACCAATTATTCAAAAAACTTACGATCTGATTAAATGGTACATTCCAATTATTAGAAGGCTTAATCCAAGCGCGGTATGCTAAAAACGATAAATTAACTCGTCTTCAGTCACTCAATACTAAAGGAGGTTGGATTAACAGGCAAAGGTTAGAGCTAAGTCGATCCAGCCTGGGACGCGATGCTAAAATATTAATATCACGTTCAATCGGGATCAATATAAATGTAAATGTCAACCATTAAAGAAGAACTACTAGCAGCAATTGAGGTTGCTTCTGATGAAGTACTTGCTCAGACGCTTCTCTTCATTAAAAAATCCTTAAACACAGTAGAAAATAAATCTCTATCTAGAGAGTACCCAAGTTCTCTCGATGGCTTTTCAGA
>CAYMWC010000293.1:0-6444 GCA_964393695.1 uncultured Pleurocapsa sp. | reverse complement strand
GGATAACGAAAAGTAAAAGTTGGCATAATTCAATCAAGGAAAAGCCTTCTCAAAAAGATTGATAATAGATAATAAGAGTATCTAAGAACGAGAGATCGCTTTACCCTAAACTATGACCATGACACCAAAAGAAGAATTAATTCAAGCAATCGAGCGATCGCCTGATGACTTGATTTTGGCACTATTGGAACTACTAAAAGTGATGAAGCAACGCTCTTCTGAAGCAATGAGATCGGAAACACTGCATACTATACAGCAACAGAATAAGCCCGAATCGAGTTCTGTCTATCCACTACGAGGATTACCGCTAGTAATTGCGGAAGATTTTGACGAGCCAATGCCAGAAATATGGGAAGCTTTGAGCGAATGATTTTGTTGGATACTCATGTTTGGTTGTGGTGGCTTCATGATTCAAATCGGTTATCGGGTCGAATACAGTCTCAAATTGCGACAAAAGAATCACAAAACGGCATCTTGGTTTCTGCGGTTTCGGTTTGGGAAATTGCGGTCAAATCTAGCTTGGGAAAGTTGACGTTACCTTTGCCGATGGATGAATGGTATAAAATGGCGCAGGTTTATCCTGGAGTTACTGTTGAATCTTTAAATCCTCTCGATGCGATCGCCAGTACACAACTGCCAGGAGAGTTTCACAAAGACCCCGCAGATCGAATTTTGATTGCGATCGCCAGACGATATGATATTCCTCTGGTGACAATGGATAATAAGATTTTGAATTACCCTTACGTAAAAACAGTTTCATAGATTTCATAATTTAGCAGTTAGTATGAAACGCAAGTAATAGAAATGTCTTAGCTCTTTCACGTAATATCGAGTAGATAATCGCACCCCAAATCTGAACCCGATAGGGTTTTCCATAGTGGAGTAGGCGCAGAAGGGGTTGAGATGAAGACATGAGTTAAAATGATGAGATTAAAAAAGAAATTGATGTAGGTAATGCGCGATCGCCTTGATGTCAGAAGAAAAAAATTTATTTAACTTTGGGTAAATACTGGAAAAGATCGTCCAAGATAGCATTAATCGCCAGAATATCTGGGTTATGCCAATGCGTTCCCACAAGATAAACTCGATCGCTTGGTAAACACCTTCTAGCTCAGGTCGAGCTAAAATCAGATCGGGTTTGAGTACTAAAATCTTTTCCAAATTAACGGCATTATAATTACCAACAGATTCTAACTGCTCTACTTTACCTCGAAGATACTTAGGAAAGGGAAACCCAGGAACGGAAGTAGTTGCTATAGACCGAACGCCTAATTCTAAAGCATTTACATAGATATCTTCGCTAAGAGACAGGACTCGTTGGGGATTGCGAGGAATGCACGTTTCACCCATCGTATGCTGCACGACTCGACAATCTTCCCCAGGCTGTTGCTGAGTTACAGGAGTATTATTAACTCTATTACAGGCTGCGATCGCAGTTGCAGTTAAGAGTCCTAAAATCAGAAAATAGATGAAACGGCGTAGAGAAATCTTCATCAATTACGACTTAAAACTCCCAAGAAACTGTTCCTTGAATGGTAAATGGGTCGCCCAAACCTACCAATGTTTCAGAACCAGTAGCTTTGTAATACTCTACATCAAAGAGATTGCGGAAATTCAGCGCAGTGCGGAATCGCTCCCGTTCGTAGAAAATTGCTGTATCTGTGCGGAAGAAGTCGGGTACATCGAAGGTATTAGCCAAATTTCCTGCCGTCTCGCCCACATAATAAAAGCCTAATCCAAATCCCAGTCCTTTTAGATCGCCTTGTTGAATTCTGTAAGTTGTCCACAAGTTAAATGCGTGTTCGGGAGCGGAAAATAATCGATTTCCTTCTGGAATTGCATTATCTTCCGTAACTTTGGCATCGGTATAGGCATAACCGCCGATAATGTTCCATCCTGGTACAATTTCACCACTGATATCCAATTCGATACCCCGACTGTTTTGTTCTCCAGTTTGCACAGAAAAGTCGAGATTATTCGGATCGGGTGTAGTGACATTGGAGCGAGTTAGATCGTATAAGGCAAGAGTGGCAAAAAGATTGTCGCTCAAGTCAGCTTTGACACCTATTTCATACTGCGTTCCTCGCTCTGGTTTAAATGTGTCTCCAGTTGCTGATATCCCAATGATCGGAGCAAAAGACCTAGCAAAACTAGCATACAGGGAAATAGGTTCAATGGGTTGATAAACAATTCCTACCCGTGGGCTAAATGCGGTATCCGATTGGCTAGTTTCCTCATCTGTCAGGCGATCGGTTTTGCGCTCCTCAAATAGATCTACTCGTCCTCCCAAGAGAAACTGCAAATTCTCCGTGAGGGTAATTTGATCTTGGAGATAGATTCCTAAAGTGTCTTTAGTGGTAAAGCTGACAAAGTTACGACCAGTAGAAACAACCGTGTTGTCATATACTGGGTCGAAGATGTCTACTGGAGCAGCAGGGATTCCAAACTCAAAACTTAGATCTGTTGTATTGCGACTCAAGCTAAAACCAAATAGCAGTTGATGGTCAATTGAGCCAGTGCTGAATTTACTCAGTAAATTGGTATCTAGAAGATAAAAATCATAAAATTGACTGCCAATTGACGCTTCTCGATTCAGCGTGCGATTATCATCAGCAAGATCGGTGGGAGAAAAATCTGGCGAGCCATCGCGATCGTCGTCATTATAAAATACATAGCGAAAAGCATTTCTCAACCTCAAATTTTCGCTAAATCGATGCTCCAAGCTATACCCAAATCTGCCGTTGACAGTTAGGTTATCAGTGACTGGTCCTTTTGAGCTAAAACTACGGTCTATTTCTCCATTAGGGTTTGGCAATATAGTGCCTACTATTGGCAATCCGTCTGGTTGCTGTGAATTTCTTTCCAAAATGTTGACATCACCTTCCACAGAGAGATCGGTATTTTGTCCCAAATTAAAGCTTAAACTGGGAGCAACGGAAAACCTGCTAGATTTGTTAAAGTCAACAAAACTCTCGGTACTGCGATAACCTGCGTTAAAGCGATAAAGAGCGGTTTTAGAATCATTTAATGGCCCAGAAAGATCGATCGCCCCCTGGTAGTCATTAAAATTACCCGCAGTTAAACTAATTTCGTAAAATGGATCGCGCAGTGGTTTTTTGGTAATAAAATTTAAAGTACCGCCAATGCCACTAAATCCAGTTTCACCATACAAAACTGAAGCAGGTCCTTTTAACACTTCTAAACGTTCTACATTAACAAAACTAGCATCGGAAGTGATTTGTGGATCGGGGAGTCCATTAACCAGAGCTGCGTTACCATAAACCTCGAAACCTCGAATAGTAAAATAGTCTCTACTGCCAGCAGATGTAGAAATTGAGGTTACGCCACTAACGTTTTCTAATCCCTCTGTAATACTTCTGGCTTGTCGGTCTTTTAATACCTGCTGCGGTACAATCTGAATAGACTGAGGAATATCTTTTATTGGTGTATCGGTTCTCGTTCCTACAGAAGTATCGGTGACATTATAACCATTCTCTTCTGCTTCTCCCGTAGCAATAACTTCGATCTCCTCATCTGGTTCTCGATCTGTAATCGTTCCTGAAGGAGCGATACTTAAAACTAAATCATCTCTACCTGTTACTACTTCTGCGCTTGGTGTCTGATTTTCCCCCGTAATCCTAACTCGAATACTATTATCATCTACTTTATTGACTGTAATTTTAGTAATTCCGTTTGCTGGGTTGAGTTTCTCTACACCATTTCTAATCGCAAATGCCAAAGTTGCATCGAGGATATCAATTACCAAATCATTCCCTTCAGGCAAAATCAACGGAACTAATCTTTCACTTCCCGCCACCGTTTCTAAAACCAATTCCAACCCATCCTCAGTTTGGATAACCTCAACACCAGTAACCCTCGTAATCCCTTGTGACACCAAATCCGCAGCTGTACCCAACTGCAACGGTGTTTCTCCCCTTACTCCCTCTCTCCCTCTCTGTGTCTCCGCGTCGAGTAAGGGCGAACGGCCGTTCGCCCCTACAATCTCTGCACCAACGGGACTAACCAAAACTAAACCCAACAAACCACTAACAGATAAAAAACAAAATAATATCTTCATCAAAACTCCTCAGACTAAGCGGATAACCGCCTTATTTAGAAAGATTCTTAATAGTTAATGAGGAGTAGTTTATAGAAATCGATCGCCCTTTGTCTGCTAAAAATCCGCCATTCAGTTACTAAAAATCCGCCTTTTTACCTGCTAAACACTGGCTAGGAGTAATGCCAAACCTACCCTTAAACGCTACAGCAAAGTATCCCATGTTGTTATAGCCGACTTTAGTTGCTACTTCCGCTACCGAGTGTTTGCCCTCTTTTAGTAGCATTTCTGCTCGATCTAGTCTTTGTTGGATTAGATAGCCCATCACAGTCGTGTTAAAGAGTACAGGAAAACCCCTTTGCAAAGTGCGATCGCTTACTCCTACCTGCTGTGCTAGTTCAGGTAAGGAAGGTGGATACTCGAATTGCTTGGTCAAAATATCTTTAGCGTGATGTAGAGCGATAACTGTCTTCGGTTTTAGTTTTGTTACAGATTTTTTCTGCTGCGAATCTGTCGAAATTAAATCGAGATGTAATGCTAGCAATTCAAATACTTTTGCCTGTAAATACATCCGCTTGGCTGCACCGCGATAGGGAGCGTTCCACATTTGATGAGCTAAAGAGCGCATGGCTGGTGTTAACGTAGGATAAAAGGAAACCTTCCAATCTTCCCCTTTATATAGTTGTTTCTGGAGGGAAGAAAACTGTCCATCTATCAGAAGATAAGAATTCAGTATTTCTGGTTCGATTTCTACATCCAAAAATACTAAACGTTGTCCGACTTTGAATTTATCTGTATATGCAGGAGAAATACCGCTGCCCGATAGATAACTGCGTGTTTTATTAAAAGTTGGGTAAATATCGTTGTAAAAAGACCCCGATAAAACAATCATCATCTGAAACGGATGGTCGTGAGCAGGTGTTTTTAGTGCTAAGTCCCGATGATATTCACAGTCTGATAATTTCAACCACACCCCAGGGGATAGCTCCATGTAGCGTTCATAACCCCGCCCGAAATATTCTGGTAATCCCTCCAGAGTTTCAAAATCATCAAGCACCAGATTATTAAGTTGGCGTTGGGGAGCTTGCTGGCAAAGTTCGTCCCAGTCATCTAGATTTAGAATGAGGCTCATAGGGACATTAATGAGAATAAGTCATCTTAATTGCTAATAAATTGCAATAATTTTATCATAGTTTTTATTAATAATTGCTACACTGTTCAAGTGTTAGGTCAAAAAGCGATCGCAGTTGCGGTTAACAATCCTAAAATCAAAAAATAGCTTAAACGGCGTCGATAGTTCTTCCTCAAATTGGTTTGTGTTCAATACAATTGAAGCAGAAAGCTGATTAAATTTTTGCTATGAAACTAGAAGCCTTAAAAGTTTATCGCGATGAGATTTTAGCGATCGCGCTCTAGTTGCCACGCACCCAACATTAGGGTATTTGGTTCAGTGGCACGAGGAGAAGCAACAGAGTTAAGCGATATTGATTTTCTAATCGATGTTACTCCAGAACAGTCTGTACTCGATCTGATTCGTCTAATCCAAACATTGTCAGACTTACTGGGATGTAAGGTAGACGTTGCCCAAAGTA
Organism: uncultured Pleurocapsa sp.; assembly: GCA_964393695.1. Taxonomy (GTDB): domain Bacteria; phylum Cyanobacteriota; class Cyanobacteriia; order Cyanobacteriales; family Xenococcaceae; genus Waterburya. Next base: position 795 of record CAYMWC010000293.1, on the reverse strand, counting down.
CAGCACTTAATCCCTTAATCCGTGATGAAGTATTAAAAGATGCTATTGCCCTAGAAGCACTCCATTAAACCCAGAAATCATGACAAGAAAGCCGATACTCTTTTTAAAAGATATTTTGAGCGCGATCGAGAGAATAGAATTGTACACTCGCAACGGTAAAGAAGAGTTTTTAACTAATTTATCGTTACAAGATGCAACACTCTTTAGATTACAGACCATTGGAGAAGCAGCTAATCAACTTCCAAACGAGCTAAAAGAAAAATATCCAGAAATTCCCTGGCGACAAATCATTGGTTTCCGTAATTTGCTAGCTCATGTTTATTGGCAAGTTGATATGTCTACTGTCTGGACAATTTTAGAGCCACAAGGAGAATTAGAAGATTTAAAAGTTGTGGTTAAAAAGCTAATCGATGAAATTTCATAAAAGTTGTTCTTTCAATAATAAATAATTAAGAGTATTTAATTTGTGATCGCTTTACCAGAAACTATGACCATGACACCAAAAGAAAAATTAATTCAAGCAATCGAGCGATCGCCTTGATATCGGACTATATTTTTGACGAAGATGGGATCTCGTTAGCAATAGCAGCCTTGACTTTTCTTTTCCAATGTCAAACGATAAGGTTGACAAATTACTGAGGTGTGTTGACAAGATATTTATAGAGATCCTCAATAACAGCATCGGCTGCCAAAGGATTGGCGACAACCCAAGTCCAACCATCTACGGGATATACTTGCCTATTCTGAACTGCTTTAAGCTTTTTCCACAGTGGTTTTTGTAATAAGTTTTCTAGC
>CAYMWC010000292.1:0-6539 GCA_964393695.1 uncultured Pleurocapsa sp. | reverse complement strand
TCTCTTTTTTTTCAATTATCTGTTTTCGCTCAATTTAAGATGCGTTGCCCCTGAGTCAACTCCTCTAAAACAATAATAGTTTGCCCAGTTTCTCCAAAACTTTCTAAAAGCACAAACTCAGTAGCTTTAGCATTATCAACAATATTGAGGAGAGTATTCTGTAAGTTTCGGAGATTTAATTGAAATTCAGCAGAAAGTTTAGCCATTATTGCTTTTTTGATTTCATACTTTAGTTTACTGATTTAATTTAATATAAAGATAAATGTTTATTTTTCCAAAATCAGCGATCGCTCAGTCATTATTTAGCTACCGCATTTTGCGCCAAATTAAAACCTCGCCATCCTCTGAATCAATTTTGCTTCCGTCTTTCACAAACTGATTTTTTTCCAATACTCTCCAAGAGGCTGAATTAGAAGGAATTGTATAAGCCACAATCATTTGAATTTCGCTGCTTGAAAATCCTTCTTTAACCAGGACAACCAAAAATAGTTTTCAGGATCTTGGTTTAATTGCTTTATTGCCAACTCTAATAAGAAACGAGGCGCAATCTCTTCATCTATAGGCAGCAGTAATCCATCTATTTCTGAGTATTTAGATGGCTCAAGAAGTGCAGATAGCAGAGAACTTGTAGCTTGATAAAGAATCACCATGAAGAAAAATAATTTTGTTGATTGTTGATTGTTAAAACCTAATCATTATCCATTACCCATTACCCATTACCTATTACCCATTACCCACTACCTAGTAAATTCATAGTGGCGGTTTGGGTTGACTAAGATTAAATTAGTTGCAGTTTTTTATTATTTAAACTGTAACTGTAATGGAAATACTATTGAACGATCAACTCATACAGATGATGATTGAAATTCATCATAATTATTTGCTACCTGTCTCTAGTCTTTTAGCCCAGCAAATTGAAGATCCTGATATTTTGGGTCAAATACAAGATGCTTGGAAAAATTTTATCGAAACAGGACAAGTTTGGGCGTTATTAATTGGTATGTTTTTTGGCTATACATTTAAAGGTTTTACAGGCTAATCGATTTACAATAATCTAGTTAAGTAATTAATTGTTAATTTTCTCCTGTGAGCAAGCAACAAACCTGGAGTGATCGCTTTGAATCAGCCCTCAATCCTGCGATCGCTGTTTTTAACGCCAGCATTGGTTTTGATATTGAGTTAATTGAATATGATTTAACGGGTTCAATTGCCCATGGGAAGATGCTGGCTAAAACTGGTATTATCTCTGATCCCGAGGCACAGCAATTAGTAGCAGGTTTAGAACAAATCCGTCAGGAATACCAACAAGGTGATTTTAAACCTGGGATAGAAGCCGAAGATGTGCATTTTGCTGTCGAAAGACGACTAACGGAAATTGTCGGAGATGTAGGGAAAAAGCTCCATACAGCGCGATCGCGCAACGATCAAGTAGGTACAGATATCAGACTCTATTTAAGAGCCGAAATCAGACACATACAACAGCAAATAAGACAATTCCAGGCTGCTTTGTTAGCTCATAGCGAAAATCATGTTGAAACCCTGATTCCTGGTTATACTCATCTTCAACGAGCGCAGCCAATTAGTTTAGCCCATCATCTTTTGGCTTATTTCCAAATGGCACAACGAGACTGGTTAAGACTAGAAGATGTTTATAAACGCACTAATATATCTCCTTTGGGTTGTGGCGCACTAGCAGGAACAACTTTTCCCATTGATCGAGAATATACGGCTGAATTACTCGGTTTCGAGAATATCTATGAAAATAGTCTTGATGGAGTTAGCGATCGCGATTTTGCCATTGAGTTTCTCTGTGCAGCCAGCTTAATTATGGTACATTTAAGTCGCTTGAGTGAAGAAATGATTCTCTGGGCATCCCAGGAATTTAGTTTTATTGCCCTCAAAGATACCTGTGCTACAGGCTCAAGCATTATGCCTCAGAAAAAAAATCCTGATGTTCCCGAACTTGTAAGGGGTAAAACAGGGCGAGTTTTCGGACATCTCCAAGCATTATTAGTAATTATGAAGGGTTTGCCTCTGGCATACAATAAAGACCTACAAGAAGATAAAGAAGGTATTTTTGATGCCGTTAAAACCGTCAAAGCTTGTCTTGAGGCAATGACGATCTTGCTACAAGAAGGAATAGAATTTAAAACCGCCAGATTAGCAGCAGCGGTAGCTGAAGACTTTTCTAATGCTACCGACGTTGCAGATTATTTAGCGAGTAAAGACGTTCCTTTTCGTGAGGCTTATAATTTGGTGGGAAAAGTAGTAAAAACTAGCCTAGCTGCTGGCAAGCTCTTAAAAGATCTAACATTAGAAGAGTGGCAACAATTGCATCCTGCTTTTGAAGCCGACATCTATGAATCGATCGCTCCCAAACAGGTAGTTTCTGCCCGTAATAGTTATGGTGGTACTGGTTTTACTCAGATTCATCAGGCGATCGCCAGAGCAAAATCTTGGCTGAACACTTAATATTAGTTACATTTATAATTCAAACAACATTGATTCTATGCGTCGTTATTGGCGATTTATTTCCACCGTATTAGGTATTATTTTCCGTCATCCTGTGACTGGTACAACAATTATTCCTATTCTGCCTGATGGTCGTATTGTTTTAATTCAGCGTAGTGATTCAGGTAAATGGGGTTTACCAGGTGGAATGATTGACTGGGGAGAAGATATTCCCAACGCTGCCTGTCGAGAATTAGAAGAAGAAACAGGCTTAAAATTGATTAAAATTAAACGTTTACGAGGAGTATATTCCGATCCTCAACGAGATCCACGCATACACTCAATTTCTATTTTGTTGGAAGTTGAAGCTGAAGGAGAATTCAACGTCAAAGACAAGTTAGAAGTTTTACAGGTCAAAGCATTTACTAAAGATGAATTACCTCTAGGTAATCTCAGCCACGATCATGACAGGCAACTACAGGATTATCTCAATGATGCAGTTACAGTTGCTTAAAAAAAAGAAGTAGGGGCGCAAGGCTTGCGCCCTGCAAGAAGAAAGAAAGTCTACTAACAATGGAAGAATTAGTTCAATTGCGAGAAAGTATCATAGCAGGAAACTATAGCCAAGCTTTACAGATTATTGATGAATTAGAAGAGATGTCAGTTGAAGACAAACTGAATAAAATATATAGCTATACAGTTATGTTATTACTGCATCTTATTAAACAACAAGCAGAAAAAAAAACCACCAGATCTTGGCAAAATTCTATACTTAATTCTGTAGAACAAATTAATAGAGTTAATAAGCGTCGTAAATCAGGAGGATACTACGCGACAGCCGAAACTTTGCAAGAAATAATTGATGAAGCTTTTCCTAGTGCTTTAAGGAATGCTGCTTTAGAAGCATTCGGAGGTGCTTATCAAGAAGAAGAATTATTAAAAATGATTGACATATTGGAGATTAAACAATCGGCAATCAATTTAATAGATAATACCAATTCTTAAAAGTAACGAGAGACTCAGTATTATCTAAATTATTCTGACTTCTGACTCCTAAACGTCACCAATAAACTTTCTCAGCCAACCCTAATTACTTCGGTTCGATTACATTACCCATAAAAAGAATAGTTTCAGTTATATCGTCACGAATAGCAAAAAAGAAAGGACGATTGACGTTCATGGTAAATGGTTTTGGTTTTTCAAGTGTAGCAGAAGTAATGCGAATACCAATAGAAGTAACTCCCGTGGCTTCTGTACCTTCTTCGTTTACTTCGATAACAGTTTTGTGTTTAACGCTATCTAAGGCAACTGAGGTATCAGTCATCTGGGAAAAGTCGGCTTGAGAAGGGGTAAAGATTTTTTTCATTCCCAGGGATATCAAAACATCATTGAGTTGAGTTTCATATTCCAACTTAAAACGAGGTAGAGTAATAGTCCCCTGGCGCGATCGCATTTGACTTAACCACTCCTGCCAATTATCTATGTTTAATTGTTGATTAAACTGTTGGAGGTTACTGGTTTCTTTAGGCAGAAAAATATACATTCCCAATTCGGCATTTTTGCCATAAGGTAGCCGTATTGCCTGAAATTGATCATTAGCATAATAACGATAGTCCCCTGTTTGATTCATCATTGCTTGCGGTTTAGGGACGTTTGGCTGAAGATAAAAAGGTTGTTGTGTTGTTAGATTAGGATCAAATTGTTTTGTCCAGTTACCCTTAAAGTAGATAGCATTAATTAAATACAGCGCATCTTCAGGAGAAGTAGAATCGACAACTTGGGGAATTTTATTAACAGTTTTTTGTTCTACCCATTTATTAATCACATTTTTGGCTGCTGGGTTGGCAAAATCTAAATTAGCTATTTCAGCTTGATAAAACTTTTGAGAATTGTTAACAAACTGCTCTTTTAAAGTTACCTTTTGATTTACCCAAAGAGAATTAGCGATCGCCAGTTGCACATCAGAATCAGCCGTTTTTAAAGTTGTGAGTAATTTAGCATAGCTAGCATCAATAGTTTGAGCTTCTAATTGCTTAAACTCCAAAACATTAGTCATTTCTTCTAAAGTTGAGTTACTAGTACCATTGCGAGTCATAGCTAAAGCGATCGCGATACTCTTAGGAGAGATAACTATGTTTTTAGTTGGTGATTGTGTTGAATGCAGTTGACGAAATAAATTAAAGCCAAAACGATTATTTGCAGCAACTAATTGACTTATCTTGGTTGTTGTAGTTGTTTCGGCAGCCAGCAACTTAGGTAATAGAGAATTGAGTTGTATCTGTTTCCCAAAGCTAGTTTTTTCCTGAAATATTATCGTTATCAAACCTAAAAGCAAGCTCACACCAAGAATTCTCAAGATAGTATTATGCTTCATTAACACAAAAATAAATAGTGCAGTGTCGGTGGGCTAAGACACAGAGAATTAATTATAAGTTCCTTAATTCAAAGATTTGCTCAATATTTTCTAGACATCAATTAAAACCCATGTTAGAAACATTCCATTAACCTAGATTTTGCTGTAACTTATGTTATTTATAATCTATAAAACTTTATTTTATAGATTGAGATTGGAATAACTTACACTGTTTGAGAATCAATTTTAACCAAAACTATTAATTGGAGGTAATTAGCGACTGTGAATTTGCTAGAAATCATTGAAAAAGGTGGAGTCTCGATGTATCCCCTGCTATTGCTTTCAGTCTTATCGATCTCGACTATTCTAGAGCGATTATGGTTTTGGTCGCGAGTAGTTTTTAAAGAGAAAAAAATATTTAATCAGATAATGGAAGCAGCAGAGCGCAATTGGGATTTAGTCGAGAAAATTGCCTTAGAACATATTCATCATCCTCTGGGAAATTTTGTATATTCGCCCTTTAAATTATCAAATCCCGACCCCGATATGTTTCATATTGCTTTAGAATCAGCAGCAGAAGAAGAATTAGCGCGGATGCGTAAAGGAGACAAAATTTTAGAAGCAATTATTGCTCTTTCCCCTTTACTCGGTTTATTTGGAACAGTTTGGGGTCTAATTCAAGCTCTTAGTTCAATCAAAATTAGTGATTTGGGTACAGCAGATTCTTCGGGAGTAACATTAGGTATCGGTGAATCTTTAATTTCTACTGCTGCTGGACTATTAGTCGCTATCATTAGTTTAAGTTTCTATCGTATGTTTCAGGCTTTTTGGGCAAATCAAGTTAGAGTCCTACGTCGCACTGGTAGCCGTTTAGAAGTTATGTATCGCGATCGCTGGATGCAATTGGAATCTAATGATGAAGGTGTGGTAGTTAGTGATGATGAATATTCTTTTGTTAATATTAAACCCCCTATCAGTGAGCAGTGAGCAGTCATTAGTCATCAGTATATTAAACTTTATGAAGTCTAAAAGAAAATACCAACCCAGACCAATTAAACCAATGAATCTCTGGCAGGATGATAGTAAGTCTAGTGGAGCTACTATTGAGATTCTACCTCTAATTGACGTTATTTTCTGTATTTTGACCTTTTTTATTTTGGCTGCGGTGAGTTTTTCCCGTCAACAAGCAATTAGCTTAGACTTACCACAGGCAAAAACAGGCTCGCCTCAAATGCAGAATATTTTGATTGTAACCATTGATGATATTGGTCAGTTGTATGTCGATCAGAAGCTAGTTAGTCGTAGCGATTTAAGCTGGGAGATCAAAAAATATAATCAAGATAATCCTGGTGGTTTAATGACTCTTTATGCTGCCAAAAACTCGACCTACAGGGAGGTAGTAGAAGTATTAGATATCTTGCGAGAAGTAGGGGGCGATCGCGTGGCTTTAGCAACATTACCCGCAGGTGCTGAAGCTCCTACAACTCAACCAACTCCAGGAGTCAATCCTGCTATTCCCACTCCAGGAAGTAACCCTACTCTACCAGGATTACCAGGTATTGATGCTTTCCCTAACCCCCCTGCACCACCCAGCCCTTAAATCAGTGAACAGTGAGCAGTGAGCAGTGAGCAGTGAGCAGTGACTTAAGTAGCAAGTAGCAAGTAGCAAGTAGCAAGTTTCTTTTAGGTAGTAGGTAGTGGGTAAAAACTTCTGACTTCTGACTTCTGACTTCTG
>CAYMWC010000291.1:0-6591 GCA_964393695.1 uncultured Pleurocapsa sp. | reverse complement strand
CTACTTTTATAATATAATTCTTTATTGTCTTCTATCTGGCTGCAAACCGCTGTAAATAAACCTTTTTCTCTTCACTCAGGCGATCGCTTCTATTTTGTAGTAATTCTGTGCAAGAAAGTACTGTGGTTAGAGGATTGCGAAAATCGTGAGAAAACATTGATACCAGTTCAGACTGAAAATGATTAATTTCTTTTGCCTTTAATAATTCAGTAGTTTTTTCTTGAATTTGACGAGTTAAATTTTCGTTGGTTTCTCTTAGCAAATCAGAAGCCTTCTGTCTTTCAATAGCATATTGAATTGACCTGACCAAAACATCAATATTAATATTCCGCTTGACTAAATAATCCTGCGCCCCTTGGCGAACTGCTGCTACTGCTAGTTGATTATCATTCATATTAGTTAAAACCACAATTGGTACATGAGCAAAACTTTGCACCAATAATTCTACCGATGCTAATCCTTGACTATCGGGTAAAGTTAAGTCTAATAAAATTAAATCAAATTGTTCTTGTCTCAGTCGTTCTATACCAGCTTGTAATCTTTTCACATGAGTCAAGCAAAACTGATTAAGATGAAAATTTTTGAGAATTTCTTGAATCAGTCTCGCCTCGACAACATCGTCTTCGATCAACAAAATTTTAATCTGCTTTGGTTGAGTATCAAAGGTTATTAAAGATACTTCGACAGAGCTTTCAGACATAATGCTTTTGACTAATTACAGATTACTAATAATGGTTAGTGGTTAGTGGTTAGTTGTTAGTGGTTAGTGATTCATGCCTCATCATTTATCCTTCATCGTTTCTAACACCTGCTCACTGCGGAGGTAGTGTCACCGTCGATAGCCAAAATTCTTCGATGCGTTGAACTATCGTAAATAACTGGCTTAAATTACGAGATTTAGTAATAAAACAGTTGGCATTGAGGTCATAACTTTGGTGAATATCATCTTCGTTTTTTGAGGTAGTGAGAACAATCACGGGAATCCGTTTATATTGAGGATTGGTTTTGATTTCTGCTAATACCTCTCGACCATCTTTTTTAGGCAAGTTTAAATCCAAGATAACTAAATCAGGACGCAGCGCGTCGGCATACTCACCTTCTTGATGTAAATATGCCATCGCTGCTACACCATCGCGAACAGTTACCATTTGATAGGTAATAGAACTATTTTTTAAGGCTTCTTGAACCAGCCGAATATCAGCTTTGTTGTCCTCCACTAAAAGAATAGTTTTTGGCTTTGCGTCCATTTCTAAGGTCACGTTCACGTCCTCCCACTGGGATCGTAAAGTAAAAAGTCGCTCCTTTACCTAATTCTGACTCAACCCAGATTTTACCGCGATGGCATTCGATAATTTTTTTACAAATTGCCAAACCCATTCCTGTACCTGGATATTCATCTCTGGTGTGAAGACGTTGGAAAATGATAAAAATGCGATCGCGATACTGCGGATCAATACCAATACCATTATCTTGCACTGAGAATAACCATTCGTCTTCTTGACGTTCAACTTTGATCTCAATTCTGGGTGTTGCAGCACTACGGAATTTAATCGCGTTGACAATTAAATTTTGGAACAATTGCATTAACTGGGTACTATCTGCCCTTAAGGTGGGTAGCGTATCAGCAACGATAATTTCGGCATTACTTTCGCGGATGCGTCTTTGTAAGTTAGTCAAAGCTTGGTCTAGGGCAACCCCTGCATCGGTAATGGCAAATTCGCTTTCTTGGGTGTCTACCTTAGAATAAATCAGCACATCATCAATCAGGGTTTGCATTAAACTTACTCCATCGACAGCAAAGCCGATAAAGTCTTTGGCATCTTCATCAAGCTTATTACTATAGCGCATTTCTAACAGTTGCACATAGTTAGAAACATGATTGAGTGGCTCTTGAAGATCGTGGGAAGCAACATAGGCAAAGCGTTTTAACTCGGCGTTGGAACGTTCTAGATCTTGCGCTAACAAAGCCAATTCTTCTGCCTGCCGTAGCACAATATTAACAATGGCTCGTCTTAATTCTGTGACACCGTTGATTTCTACTTGCTTCCAAGGTAAGGAGGTTAAACGAACTTCTTCTTTCCATAACTCAAAGGATTTACGGGGAGATAAACGCAGCCCTGATTGAGAGTTAATGGTTTCATAGGCATTGCTAGGATCACCACCCCAATTAACTGTTTGAATGACTTCTGGTCGAAACCACAGCACATAGTTACGACGAGAGATTGTCATGGCAATTAAACCACTGGCAACATTTTTATAGGCATCAGCTTCAGGATAAATTTCTGCTAGGGAATCAGTAGCAAATATCTCTTCGTTGATATTTTTATATAGCCACTGCACCAAAAAATTCAGTTCTTCTTCGCTGGGCGTTTCCCCTACTAACGTCCAGTTACCATTCAAACATACAGCTGCCCCTCGGGCTGCGGTTAAATCTAAAAACGCCGACTCATCTTTAACCAAGCCAGTCACAAAATTTTCCGACTGTGCCATATTGTCGATTAATTGCGATCGCAAATTGGTCAGTTTCATGCGATAGTCATAATCTTCGCTTTCTTCCCGATTACAAATCTCCGAGAAAATTACTCGTCCTAAAAATTCACAGGCTTTGCGTAATTCATAAGGAACATACTTAGGAGTTAAATGATGACAGGCAATTAGTCCCCAGAGTTTACCATTTTCGATCAAGGAGATAGTTAAGGATGCTCCTACTCCCATGTTGTGCAGATATTCTAAATGGCAAGGATAAGGACTTCTAAGGATCGATAGAGTTAAATCTACAGGGCGATCACTTTGGGGATGGTTAGCAGGAAACAATTCTACAGGTTCAGCATCAGCATCAGGAATTAATCTGATCCAATTGGAACTAAACAGTTTACGGGCTGGCTTGGGAATATCAGAAGCAGGAAAATGAAGATTAAGATATGGTTCTAGTTGGTCTAGTTTTTCCTCAGCTATAACTGCCCCATGATCGTCTGCGTCAAACTTATACAACATCACCCGATCAAATCCAGTTACTTTACGAACTTCATGCACAATGATTTGACAGAAATCCTGTAAACTGGCGGTTGCTTGTAATTGATTAATGGAAGCCCTTGCCAAGTGATAAAAACTTAAGAAAGGAATACTTTCTTGGGATGCTGCTGGCTCTAACTCCAAAATTAAAATGCCTTCTGTATTGCGGTGAAAAACACCATCAAAGACAGCATATTCATCACCGTACTTTCTAACCCACATCTTAGTCGGATTGATAAAATCCAAGTTATCCTGAGTTACTCCCCGTTGAATAATTTCAAATTGAAACGGATCGAGCAATTCTTCTAAAGTACGACCGATCATTTCTTCAGGATGAATACCAAACACCCCATATGAATTAGTAGTTACCTGAACTATATTTAACTCTGGTTCTTGTAGCACCAAAATAACGCCATGAGGTTGAATCCAACTAGAGGTATGAATTGCTTGCTTTTCTAATTCATCTAAAGTGGTAATATTGGCAAATTTAATCCTGGTATTTTTCACGGTCTTACTCCTAATATTTTTTTTATTGGCAAATAGTTCAACGGCAGTAGATTTTTTCAGATATCCTCTTAGGTATTTTTACTTCCTCAATTTATTTCAAATCGCAGCCTGTTACTGAAGCAGCTAATTTAACCAATTAACTAGCGAAATTCTTGAGAGCTTCAAGCTATATGCTTTGAGCTTTTTTGAGTATTTTGGCTATAAATTATTGATTGGATTTTTAATAGTTACTCTTTATAGAATAATCAACTAAAGGTAGATAATTAGACGAATTAAAATTTATAATGCACTTCGTAAACAACCAACATAAAAATTAAATTTAAGTAGTTTTAAATCAACTAAACTTAATTTTCCCATTTTTTGACTTGTGACCTCACTCAATCAAGGTTTGGGAAACTTAGGCAAGCAATCTATTCTTGCTTTCCTTTTCTAAAACAAGATAAGATACGGAATCCAGAATTAAGCAAAAGACTTTGAGTGAAACCACCCCGTTAGTTGGCATTATTATGGGCAGTGATTCTGACTTGCCCACAATGGAAAAAGCGATCGCAGTTTGCGAAGAGTTTGGTGTCTTCTATGAAGTAGCGATTATTTCTGCTCATCGTACCCCAGAAAGAATGGTCGATTATGCTCGCCATGCTCATCAAAAAGGTATTAAAGTAATTATTGCAGGTGCAGGAGGGGCAGCCCATTTACCAGGAATGGTAGCTTCTCTGACTCCTCTACCCGTCATTGGTGTACCCATTGCTACTCGTCAACTACAAGGAATTGATTCCTTATACTCGATTGTGCAAATGCCGAGAGGTATTCCCGTTGCTACCGTTGCTATTGGTAATGCTCAAAATGCAGGCTTGTTAGCAGTGCAAATTTTAGGTATTGGCGATGCCCAATTACAAAGTAAAGTAGAACAATATCGAGAAAACTTGGCCAAAATAGTGCTTGACAAACAAGATCGGCTTGATAAATTGGGATATCAAGCATACTTAGAAGAAGTGTCAAAGCAATAAATTATTGGTAAGGATAATTTAAATTCAACCATAAACTCTCTTAATGGTTAATAAGCAAATCGATTAGTTATTAAATGAGAAAATAATTGATAATCCTTTACAATTCTTTACCTGGGTTGAGAATTAGTGTAAACTACCTGAGAAAAGTCATATATCAAAAGTGAGAGGAGCAAACGAAAAGATGCAGTCGGCTCAGACACTGCAAACAGTACCAAGAGAATATTTAAAAGCTCCTGGTGGATTAAATCCCAATGTGTTGATGGTGATTACAGCAATCCTGTTGCTGACTACATCGACCATTGGTTATTTTTTATGGGCATTTCCTGCTTGGTGTTGTTTTATTGCCAATGTTCTAGCCCTACATTTATCAGGTACAGTTATTCATGATGCTTCTCATAATAGCGCGCACAGCAATCGTATTGTCAATTCTATTTTGGGACATTGTAGTGCTTTAATGCTGGGGTTTGCTTTTCCTGTATTTACACGAGTACATCTGCAACACCATGCCCACGTTAACGATCCTGAAAATGATCCAGACCACTTTGTCTCTACAGGTGGCCCTTTGTGGCTAATTGCTGCTCGTTTTTTTTACCATGAGTTCTTTTTCTTTCAAAGACGTTTGTGGCGTAAATACGAGTTATTAGAGTGGTTTCTCAGTAGATTATTTCTAGTTACTATAGTCATTTTAGGTATTCATTACGATTTTATCGGGTATGTAATGAACTTTTGGTTTGTGCCTGCCTTAGTAGTAGGAATTGCTTTGGGACTATTTTTTGATTATTTACCCCATCGTCCCTTTAAAGATCGCGATCGCTGGAAAAATTCGCGAGTTTATCCTAGTCCTATATTAAATTTACTAATTTTGGGACAAAACTATCATCTGGTTCATCATCTTTGGCCCTCGATTCCCTGGTATAAATATCAAGCAGCTTATTATGATACCAAGCCCTTACTAGATGCCAAAGGTTGTGAGCAGTCTTTAGGTCTTTGTGATGGTAAAAACTTCTTAAGCTTTTTATACGATATATTTTTAGGTATTCGTTTTCATAAGCACTAGTACCGCTTCGCGGAAGTAATGAGTAATGAGTAATGAGTAATGAGTAACTAGTAACTAGCAGTTTAACAGCCTTGATCTTTAATGAATGGGCAATCAATTTAAATTTAAATTTGAGCTTTATCAACGTCGTTTTAAACAACCCTTGCGTACAAGTCATGGTGTCTGGCAAATACGCGAGGGGATTATTATTACTCTGACAGATCAAAGTGGCAAAATTGCTCAAGGTGAAATTGCTCCCGTGCATTGGTTTGGTTCAGAAACTCTGGCTCAGGCATTAGAATTCTGCCAACAGTTGGGAGAAATAGTAAATGCAACCGATATTACTGCTATTCCCTGTTATTTGCCTGCTTGTCAGTTTGCTTTTGAGTCGGCACTGCTGAACTTAATTCCAACTCAACCCAATATTCAGACTCCTCATTTTAACTATTGTTATTTGCTACCTGCGGGAGAACAAGCTTTAACCGCTTGTCAGAAAGTTACCCAGACTCAAACAATTACTAATTTTAAATGGAAGATGGGGGTTTATCCCCTAGCCACAGAAATTGAGATTTTAAAGCGATTAGTTGATATCCTGCCGACTAGGAGTCAATTAAGATTAGATGCCAATGGAGGATTAAATCTGGAACAGGCGCAAAAACTATTAGCAGTAACGGATACAATAAAAGCGATCGAGTTTGTTGAGCAACCTTTATCTCCTGAACATTTAGGAGAAATTTTACAACTTAGCCAAGAATACTCAACACCTTTGGCACTAGATGAATCAGTAGCTAGCTATCAGCAATTACAAACTATCTATCAACAAGGCTGGTCAGGAATATTTGTGATTAAAGCAGCGATTATGGGTTTTTCTAGTCAATTAAAAGAATTTTGCCAAGCTAATTCCCTGGATATCGTTTTTTCTTCAGTTTTTGAAACAGAAGTTGGTCGTAGTGCCGTGTTAAAATTAGCCCAGGAATTAAATCATCCTCGCGCGATCGGTTTTGGAGCGAAATCAGTCATCAGTGACCA
>CAYMWC010000290.1:0-6672 GCA_964393695.1 uncultured Pleurocapsa sp. | reverse complement strand
GTAAACACAATCTTTTTAATTCTTCATAGTCGTTTAACTGTGCCGATATATCTCCCTCTTCTAATTCCGCCATCGCATAACGAGGTTCAGCGAAAATCATTACGCCCATCGCATTTTGTAGGAAGTAACCACAGGTTTTTGTGCCAATGACTAAAAAGAAACTATCTTCTATTTTTTGATATAACCAAGCAACACAACTTATGGGACAGAAGGTATGATAATTACCAGTTTCACATTCAAAGTTTAATGCTGAAGGTTCTTGAGCAACGGTCATGTTTTGATCTCCTCTCTAATTTGATCAAGATACTGTGAATCTATTTATGGCTGTTAAATTAGCGATCGCAACTGATAAATGTTTAATGATCAATGTTCAATGACTTAAACCATCATCATGTCTAATTCATCTTCTTTTGCTTCTTCCTTCGCTACAGGGGGATTGAGATAATAGTCAGACAATAAGGAGAATAAATCTCTGTCTTGTGCCTCGTTGGGGACAACTCCTTCAGGTGCAGCTAAAATCTGATCGGCAATATTGAGATAGTAATCACAGACGAAAGCCAAAGAGGGATCGCTTTCTGCCATTTCAAAGAGAGTTTTACCTTTAACACGAGATACTCGAATATCTTCAATTAAAGGCAGAATCTCTAAAACAGGCATGGGTACGTGTTCAATGTACTTGTCAATCAAGTCTCGTTTAGAAGTACGATTACCAATTAAACCTGCTAAACGTAGGGAATGAGTACGAGCTTTTTCTCTTACAGAAGCAGCAATGCGATTAGCTGCAAATAAAGCATCAAAACCGTTATCAGTAACGATCATGCAGTAGTCCGCATAGTTTAAAGGTGCAGCAAAACCACCACATACTACGTCACCCAAGACATCAAACAGAATTACATCGTATTCATCAAAAGCGTTTAATTCCTTAAGTAGCTTGACGGTTTCTCCCACAACATAGCCACCACAACCAGCACCCGCAGGAGGTCCACCTGCTTCCACACAACTAACACCACCATAGCCTTCATAAATTACATCTTCGGGCCAAATGTCTTCGTAGTGAAAGTCTTTTTCTTGTAGGGTATCAATAATAGTCGGAATTAAAAATCCTGTCAGAGTGAAAGTACTGTCATGCTTGGGATCACAGCCAATCTGTAATACTTTTTTACCTCTTTTTGCCAAGGCTGCGGAAATGTTGCAGCTAGTTGTAGATTTACCAATTCCGCCTTTACCGTAAACTGCTAGTCTTATTTGTCCCACGTTGCGAGTCTCCCCTGCTTTAAATATAAGAATTTATCTGAGTTTGAATGATTGGACGTAATTTGGATTTTTGCTTTACGTCTCTGTTTGCAATTATGAGCTAACTAATCAGGAAAATAAAGGTAGGTGATATCTATACTTTCTAGATATCCAGAGTATAGAGTATTTTTTCAGCTTCTAATAAAGATAAATCTTGCAGAATTAGTCTTAAGACTTTATAAAGTATTTTTTTAATTTTTATGTTTTTATTTTTTATAAATGTGATCAAAAAACAAAAATTAATTTTATCAAAAATTTAATCACACTCAGGCTTCTTCAACTGGGATAGGAGAATAAATTAAATCCCAGAAATCTTGATTAAACAAGGCTTTGAATACTGATATTTTTTTGATGAGGAGGATTAAGAGCAATTACCTGAAGAGTATGAGCAATTACCCTGAGTCCTAGGGACTTGCTGAGTGTTTCAGACTTGCTTCGCAAACGCAAACGGGTACGCTTCGCGATCAGGCGAAGCCTCCGCTACGCGATCGCATTCTTGAATTTTCTAGATTATTCTTGCCTGAAGTTGAGGCAATTAAGATTTGCAGTTAGTAAAGAAGAGTTAATTTTTTGTTGAGCTTGGCAAAAATATCAACATTTATAAAGTTATCAAGTAAATAGTACTAAAATAGTACACTTACTGACTATATTACAAGTAGATCTGCCTTGACCATTTCTAGCTAATTTTTTCATCTCGATTAATTCATTAATTCTCGCTTTAATGCTGCTGCGACTAGCTTGAGTATAATTTTCAATTTCGCCTGTGGTAATTCTGCCATGTTCCTTTGCTAGTTCTAAGATAGTGACCGACAATTCTGGTAAAGAACTACGCATAATTTTTTCTCTTGCTAATTTCACTTCTAGGCGATCTTTTTGTCGCTTTAGCGATCGCAAGAAGAATAAAAGCCAAGGATTCCAATTAGGATTTTCAGTATCCAAGTCTTTTTGGGTACGTCTCAAGGCTAAATAATAACTATCTTTATTGTCTTCGATGACTGTTTCTAAAGAGCTATATGGGACATAGGCATATCCGCTTTTTAATAGCAACAGGGTAGTTAAAACTCTTGAAAGACGACCAACAGCGCGGTTGGACAAGCTGCTTGCGAAGCAGCGTCCCCCGCGCTCATTGCCATCTTGAAATGGATGGATAGCTAAAAAGCGAACAATAAAGATCCCAATAACTAACAAGGGATGAAGTTGTTTTTCTGTGAACGCAGTTCTTGTCCAATCCACTAATTCATTCATTAATATAGTGGTCATCATAGGTGAAGCAGTGGTAAATAAAACTCCCAAACTTTTACCGTTTTCATCGAATGCTTCGATATGGTTATCTAGAAATTTATAGTTACCTCGATGTCTTTCATCTTTGTGGCTATATTGCAAGAGTATTGAATGTAGCTGTTTAATATAGTTTTCTGTAATGGGGATTGTTTCCCAGCTATCAAACAATATTTGCATGACATCGGCATAACCTGCTACTTCCTGTTCGTCACGGGTACTAAAAGATTTACTGTCAAGATTACTTAGTAAGGTTTCTATTTGGCGATCGCTCTTATTAAAAAATCAAGAATATAAAAAATTTCAAATTATAATTTCACTTTGGGAACAATTAATCTATGAAACTTTAATGTTGTCCCTAGAATATGCAAGTAGTATCAACAATTGTTATTTTATCGGTTTTATTTTCTCTAAGTTATATTTTATTTCGGACAATTCAAAAGCAAAAAAGATTTAAATCCAAGACGAAGTTAGATAAAAGTCTAGATAAAAAACTTTTAACAATGTTGGGCGGAGATCAGCAAACTGCTTTAAGACTATTAAGAAATGCCCGTAAAAACAATCCTGGTAGAAGTTATCTTTGGTATCACGAAAAAGTAATTAGAGATTTAGAAAGAGATAGAAGATATTAAGCTAATTACTGATTACGGACTAAGATTATGTTCTCCTACTTCGCGATCAATAATTCTAAAACTTTGCTCAACAATCGGATGGTTTAAAATGTCCAATTCCCAACCTCAAAATAATTACTTTGCTACTTCTTACTTTCTACTTCCTATTTCCCAAACTCCACAGTTGCCCAATCAGCCTGACGTTCATATTGCCACATATTTTCAAACTTACGTAACTGTGCTTGTTTGACGGTAAATTCAGGTAACTCACTTTCTACTAGGCGATCATTAATTTGTGAAAGAACAATACACAGGCGATCGCGATTTAAACCAGGTGGTATATTACCAAAGTAGCCGAGAGTAATATGTGCTGTAAAATCGTATTGCTGTTCAATTCCTAAGCCAATTAACCCTGCATTTTGATATAGAGATCGACGTAGCTGAATTACCGATTGATAGCTTTCTTGATCTTTGGGGACTAAACAAGCCATAATTGCTCGTGGTCTAGTAACAAGACCCCATAATTGCCAAGCAAGAGATTTATTATGTTCAACAGACTCTTGATATTGCTGAAAACTAGCTAGAACTTGTTGTTGTAATTCTTGGTCAAAGTTGGGATTGCTTGCAATTATCTGTCGATAACTCTCGTCCCAGACTAAATCAGCTAAAGTAAAATGAAAAGTCTCTGTGGGTAAAGGAACAAAAAAATCTGCTTCTAACTGCTGAGATAACTGTTTTTGTATAGTTGTCACCTGCTGATAGAACTTTTGATTGGCCGTATCTTCTTCCGCAGGAGGCGTAACTACGCTATAACCAGGGAATGATAAGGGTTTTCCATCAAGAAACTTAGGAGATTGTTGGATAGTTTGGAGTTGCATCGAACAAGCACTAGGTAAGGTCAATCTAGCAACTCGGTTAATATAGTCTTGATATGATTCGTCCAATCTAACTTACCTCTAATATAATTTCCTTCTACTAATAACCTTACACAATAAACATTATAGATTTTGTTAAACATAAAGCACCGCCAAGGATGACGATGCTTTAAATGTGTAAGTTGATGGCTAATTAGATGATTTTAAACTTGCGTAGACCAAAGTATAGACCTAAAGCAATGCCTGTATATAAGCCAATGATCAGTAAAAAAGCGATCGCGCCACCCATTGAATATCTCCCTTAAAATGTTAGTTAAAAATTTTATAGTTATGGTTATTTTACAGTGAACAGTGACCAGTTACCAATCATCAGTCATTGGTCATTGGTCATTGGTCATCAGTCATCAGTCATCAGTCATCAGTCAGGACAGCTAGATCAGATTCAACCTAGCTCCAACTGATATTTACGACTTTTATTGCTAATTAAAGCCTGAAAACCCACCAATTTACGAAATTCCTGCCAAATAGATGCCTCAATTGCTAACTTTAAATATTTTTCAGGCTCAAGATCAATTGCTTTTTCTAAACTAGTGATTGCCCAATTAATATTATTTAATCGAGCATAACAACAAGCATGTTGATACCAAGCAAGAGCAGATTCCACATCTATCTTCAAAGCCTCCCCATAACAGCTAATAGCCTGAGGCAATTGTTCTAATTGTTGCCACACAGTCCCTTGTTGATACCAAGCCCAATAATCATCAGGTTTAATGCTTAATGCTTGAGCGTAACTTTGCGTAGCCAGTTCTAACATCCCCCAGTGTTGCTGTGCTTCACCACGACGATAAAAAGACCAAAAATCCTGAGGGCGTAATTCTAAAGCCCGATCATAACAAGCAATTGCTTGTTGATATTCTCCTAATTTACGCCATGATTCCCCCAAACGGTAAACTGCCCAATAATCTTGAGGATCAGCAGCCAAGGCTTGCGTAAAACAACCGATCGCCTGAGAGTATTGATTTAACTCTACGGCATAAATACATCCCTGCTCATACCAAGCCCAATAATTATCGGGTTGAATAGCAATGGCTTTAGCATAACTATCTATAGCATCATGATAGTAACCTAAAGCTTCTAACACTACTCCTTTGCGATACCATGTCCAATAGTCACGGGGATGATAATCTAAAGCACGATCGTAGCTAATCAAAGCTTCCCGATAATAGCCTTCGGCGCGTAATTGATTACCTTGTTGATACCATTCTTGATAACTATCTGGTCTGCATTCTAGGGGATGATACATTTTTACTTAATGTTGACTTGAATTCTGATGTTAAAAAGCGACCTACTTATATATAAACGCAATGGCGAGACAATAGTACCGAAAAAGTTAGAGATCGATAACCGAAATTTAGCTTTAGCTACTGAAATCATTAATTGTTTTCAAGATTGCTTGGGCAAAACTCAGGGAGAATTAGATCAACGGCTTCTAGATTTAGAAGGTGACAGTCCTGATTATCGTCTTAAAAGAGGTTTAGCCCACCTACTACGCAATACTTTCTCAACTTTTGAAATTATTAGTCCTCTTGAGCCACCAATGCTCAGACAAAGAGTTTTTTCGGCAGCAGCTAAAGTAGTAACTTTACCCTGTCAACGTAATAATACCCTAGAAGCGATCGCTCATTCTCTCACCGATGAATTAAAACGTCCTGTATCTTGTAGAGAAATTGAGGCGGGATTGTACGCAGATCTACAAGAAAATCGCATTTTTACTGAATTTGAGCCACCTCTACCTGAATCTTTATTACATCGTTATAATCTTGCTCAAGTACAAGGAATTTTTTACCGTGCCAGTAGTGTTATTATTAATGCTCATCGTAACGATCCTGGAGAGTATAAATTACTATTTCGCTACATTAAATTGTTTCAATTAATGGCATATATTGAAGGAGACGCTGATACTGGGTTTACTCTGACTATGGATGGTCCAGCCAGTCTTTTTAAAGCTAGTACTCGTTACGGTCTGGCACTAGCCAAAATGATTCCTGCTTTACTGCATGTAACTAAATGGAGTCTACAGGCTAAACTTCAAAATCGCGATCAATATTCAGGTAATATTAAACCAGGTAAATTTAGCTTAAGTAGCGATCATTGTTATCTAGTTTCTCATTATCCTCCAGGTAAACCATATGACAGTATGCTTGAGGCTTCCTTTGCCAAAAATTGGGCAAAAATCCAAACAGCATGGCGTTTAGAGAGAGAAGTGGACCTAATACCCATACCTGGTAGTGTTATGATTCCTGATTTTCGTCTCGTACACCCAGACGGTAGAGAATTTTTATTGGAGATTGTCGGCTATTGGCGACCACAATATTTACAAAAAAAGTTTTATCAAGTTCGTAATAGCGATACAGATAACCTAATTTTAGCTGTTTCTGAAAGATTAAATTTAGACAAAGCTGGCGTAAAATTTACTGATTTACCTAACCGACTAATTTGGTTTAAAAACAAACTAAATCCTCAAACTGTCTTGAAAATACTTGATGATCAATAAGAAAGCAAAAACAAATGCCCCTACAAGCTAAACATAAGCAGAGTAAGGGGCATTTGAGTAT
>CAYMWC010000289.1:0-6699 GCA_964393695.1 uncultured Pleurocapsa sp. | reverse complement strand
ACTGATTACTGATTACTGATTACTGATTACTGATTACTGATTACTGATTACTGATCATGGTTAATTGTTACTCACTACTTTTCTTAATTGCTACTTGCTACTTGGGGAGCATCCCTCATAATTCCTCTTTCATCGTTTCTAATGTGTAACAATTATTTACAAGAAGTAATTATAAGAAATATATAAAGAATGACTATAACTACAGATAGTCCTAGCACAGCAAGATGTTTACCTGGCGGTAGCGATCCTACAGTTTTCAATCCGCAAGAAGCATGGTATCCCATTTATTATGTTGACGATTTAGAGCCAAATAAACTGGCTCGATTTACCCTCTTAGAAAAAGATTTGGTGATCTGGTGGGATAAAACAATTGCTGGCTGGCGAGTATTTGAGGATCAATGTCCCCATCGCCTTGCACCCCTAAGCGAAGGTAGAGTCAATGAACAGGGATTATTAGAATGTCCTTATCATGGTTGGGCATTTGCAGGTAATGGTGATTGTAAGATAATTCCTCAACAACCATCAGGAGGAAAAGCTCATATTGCCTCTAGAGCTTGTGTCAAAGCTTATCCAACAGCGATCGCTCAAGGTTTATTATTTGTTTATCCTGGTAATCAGGAAAATGCTACTCAAACTTCTATACCGATAATTGAGGCTTTAGAAACAGATACGGAGGCTTGGGTATGTTTAAATATCTTTCGGGATCTTCCCTATGATGCTCTTACCTTGTTGGAAAATGTCATTGACGCTAGCCACATTCCCTATACTCATCATAAAACGGTGGGTAATCGC
This sequence comes from uncultured Pleurocapsa sp., assembly GCA_964393695.1. Classification (GTDB taxonomy): domain Bacteria; phylum Cyanobacteriota; class Cyanobacteriia; order Cyanobacteriales; family Xenococcaceae; genus Waterburya. Next base: position 5,907 of record CAYMWC010000289.1, on the reverse strand, counting down.
GCTAATGCTGCTCCTTTAGATTTAGAAATTATGGAATCAGATAAACAGGGATTTAAAGGAATTTGGGCAGAAGGACCTCGTAAAGGGAAGTTAGGTACGCAATATAGTACTTTTACTGCTCCCTGCTTAATATGGCACGATTTAACCTCAAAACAGTTTGGACGCACTCTGACTGTAGTTTATGCAACTCCAATTCGCAAAGGTCAATGTCGCTTATTTGCCCGTTTTCCTTTTAAATTTGCTTCTTCTTTTCCCCGTTTAGCAATTAAATTGACTCCTCAATGGTATTCCCATATTAATCAAAATGGAGTTTTAGAAGACGATCAGATTTTTTTACATCATCAAGAACGTTATTTAGCAGCTTTAGGCGGTAGCAAAAATTATAATCAAGCTTGTTATCTACCTACCAAAGCGGATTTATATGTATCGGAGTTGCGTCAGTGGGTTAATTTATATCATGCCGATCCCTTTCGAGATCGAGAACTACCTCCTGCTTTACCTAAAGAGCAATTACTCGATCGCTATCATTCTCACACTAAAAATTGTGCTAGCTGTAGTCAAGCTTTAAGGACTATTCAAAAACTCAAAAAAATTGCGATCGCGCTACTAGTTTTAACTTGGGTAATAATTCCCATACTATCTTTGTTTAATATTGTTTCTTCCACTGTCACTGCTATAAGTCTCTCAGCGACTTTGCTGATTGTGAGTTTAACTTGGTGGCAACTAACTAAATTAGAACAAAAGTTCTATCAAGGCAGAATAATTCCACCGAGAAATTTGTGACATCCTCTGCTCATGAATCAAAGATTACAAGACGTAGGTTTCCCGCAAGGTTTGCTAAAAATTTGTCAAGATTTTTAGCCTACAAACTAATATTTTTCAGATTATCGCGAGGATTTTCTGTGCGTAAGGTTTGAATCCTAGCATACAATTCTCTTTCTTGTAAACTAATCTGCTTGGGTGTAACAATAACAATCCGTACTAGCTGATCAGTTCTGCCTCCTTTCGGAGAAGACCAACCCTGCTCTTTTAAACGCAATACTTGACCCGAACGAATACCTGCGGGAACTTTCATGTTGACTGCACCATCAGGAGTAGGAACACTGATTGAAGAGCCTAAAACTGCTTCGTCAGGGGTAATAGGTACTTCACAGACGAGATTATCACCCTCAAAATCAAAGAAAGGGTGGGGATTCAATTTAACGTTGAGATATAAATCCCCTCTCTCTTGACCATAAGCACTAGACTGTCCCTTACCTGCCAAACGAATTCGAGTACCTGGTTTAGCCCCCGCAGGGATACGGGCTTCTACTGTTTCCGTGCCTAAATTCAGGCGTTTGATTGTACCTCTAAATGCCTCTGCAAAACTGAGAGTAATACTAGCTTCGCTGGCTGTTGATTGTTGTCCAAACCCACCAAAGTCTTGAAAAGGACTATTGAAATTGCTGTTGGCGTAAGAACTTTTATTACTATTGTAATTAGAATTAGAAGATTGATATGAATAACTTTGGGTATTAGGGTTACTAGTACCAGGAGTAGAAAAACGTCCTAATAATTCATTAATAAACTCCTCAAAGTTGCCGTACTTACTGAAGTCTGTGCCATTAAAATCAACTTGAGTATTAGTATTGCTGGTAGAGCTAGAGTAGCTTGTTCTTGCGCTTTGTTGCCAGTATTGACCAAAACGATCATATTTAGAACGTTTGTCACTATCAGAAAGAACTTCGTAGGCTTCGCTCAGTTCCTTAAATTTTGCTTCCGCAACTTTATTACCTGGATTGCGATCGGGATGATATTTTAAAGCTAGTTTACGAAATTGTTTTTTAATTTCGTCTGCACTTGCCGTTTTTTGAACTCCTAAAATAGCGTAGTAATCTTTATATTCGGCTGAAGACATTGAGGGATTATCTCCTGGGGAAATTCACTAACTTGAATATGCTCAGTACTATAAACAGAGAAAAAGGTGTAATAATCTTATTTAAAGTTTAACTCTATAATTGTAGACCAATCTGATTTAAGCTCAGTTTTGGTTGCTTAAGCTGCTAGAAATTACAAAAAAATAGGAAGACATTAGATTATTCTCCATTTTGTTTCAACAGTAGATATTTTGAGCTTTTAGCCAAGTTTTATTCTATATAAGGTCATCTTAATTCATTCATTGACACATTAAAAATAAAAGGTGTAGTAAAAATTACCACACCTTAACCGTAATATCCAATTCTCACTATTTATTGTTGCTCAACAGGCTAACAACTGAAATAGAATTGCTTAGATAACTGTATTGTCAGCAATGGTCGCGTTTTTCAAAACTACGACAATGCCACTACGAATATAGAAGCCTTCATCCTCTCTTTGGGACTCTTCAACTCGATCCTTATTCAGAATTTGAACATTACGACCAATACGAGCATTTTTATCAACAATTGCTTTACGCACTGTTGAACCTTCGCCAATACCTACAGGAACTCCACCATGATGTAGATTAGAGTTTCTTTCAACAAAAGGTTCATAGAAATCTGCTCCCATAATTAAAGAATCCTCAATAGTGCAATTAGCCTCTACGCGAGTTCTCACTCCAATTACAGAATGATTAATATGACACTGCTTGAGAATACATCCCTCACCAATCATTGATTCGCTAACCTGACAATCAAGGAGTTTAGTGGGTGGTAAATAGCGAGAGCGGGTATAAATAGGAGCTTTTTCATCATAGAAGCTAAAATCAGGTTGAGGCTGCTTTGTCAGAGCCAGATTTGCTTCATAAAAAGATTCAATTGTTCCTATATCTTCCCAATAACCTTTAAATAAGTATGCTTGAAGATTATGATCTTTAGCTGCTCCTGGGATAATTTCATTCCCAAAGTCAGTTTCAGTTGGGTGACTTTCTAATAAGTTGATTAAAACATCTTTTTTAAATACATAAATCCCCATAGAAGCTATGTAAGGACTTGTCCGCGCTTGTTCTGGTGTCAGTCCTAATACAGAGGTATCTACCTGCATATTTTTTAGGTCTTCTCCCTTGGGTTTTTCGGCAAAGTCGATAATTCTACCTTGATTATCGATTTTCATTAGACCAAAACTAGACGCTCTTTTATCATCAATTGGCACTACCGATAGAGTAATATCAGCTTTTGTTTGCCGATGATGTTGAATAAAGACACTGTAGTCCATACGATAGAGATGATCACCCGATAGAATCAGACATTCATCCACATCCCATTCTTTAATTGGTTCGATATATTGGCGTACAGCATCAGCAGTACCCTGAAACCAACCAGAGTTGTCTTTAGTCTGTTGTGCCGATAATACCTCTACAAAACCTTCTCTAAACCCAGAAAAATTATAACTACGATTTAGATGTCGATTAAGAGAGGCTGAATTGAATTGAGTCAGAACGTAAATTTTGAGAATCTCTGAATTTATGCAGTTACTGACGGGAATATCTATTAAACGATATTTACTGGCTAGGGGTACTGCTGGTTTTGCCCTTAACTTTGTTAGGGGATACAAACGAGTACCTGCACCGCCTCCAAGAATGATACCTAATACTCTTTTCACTTTATAAAAACCTCGTGACTGCCTGTGCCTCTCAAGATAAAGTTTATCTGAATGAGGGACAGATTCAGCAAAATAAAGAGGAAAAGGATAGGTTTTGCTAAAGTATTAAGTGAATGTAATATAAGCGATCGCCTAAACTTTGGTTAAGGTGATTATTTAAAACTAAAATTTTAGTACGTATATATTAATTAATCATGTCCTCAACAGAAACATCATTACCCCCCAAGTTAGCTAAAATTGTTGACCGCTTTCAACGTCGTTCTAATCCTAAGCAAAAGTATGAGCAGTTACTTTGGTATGCTAAAAAACTACCAGCAATGCCAGAATCTTTTAAAATCGAGCCTAATAAGGTTAAAGGCTGTGTCTCCCAAGTCTATATCACTGCTAACCTAGAAAATGGCAAAGTTTACTATCAAGGTGACTCTGATGCCCAATTGGTTAAAGGTTTAGTCGCATTTCTCATTGAAGGCTTAAATGAATTATCTCCAGAGGAGATTATCAAAGTAGAACCAGATTTTATCGAAGATACAGGTTTAAAAGTGAGTCTTACTCCTTCTCGTGCTAATGGTTTTTTTAATATTTTTCAGATGATGAAGCAAAAAGCTCTGAATTTTTATTTGGAATCATCAAAATAAACTCCTCCACGTTTAACTTGTATCTCAGTTAAAAATGCACTATAATCCTTAAACAGCCTGGGCGAATGGCGGAATTGGTAGACGCACCACACTCAAAATGTGGCGGGAAACCGTGAGAGTTCGAGTCTCTCTTCGCCCACTCGCCTGGCGGCTATAAACTACGAGACTTTCACTTCACGGTTTCACGCCAGACATTTTAAAATTGCTCAAAAGCAAATATATAACGATCGCACTAAAGAGTAAACCCGTACATACATACCCTAATTATTTAAACGGTTAAATAGGCAGAAAAAAAAAGACGGGCATTATCCCATCTTTTAGTCAATTAGTCAAATCATCAAATTAATCTTTTTTCTTGAGGGCAATCCGAAGTTCGTTTACTCTTTCCTCTAGAATAGAAAGCAATTCTGATACCGCGTCAACCTGTTCGCGTATATAGTCTTCAGATGACAAAGTATGTTCACTGTCTGGATCTTCTCTTTTAAGAGCCTCTGCTCCTTTTAAAACTAGAAGTGCCAAGCCGTCTTGACAGCTTAATCTTTGTTCTCTACAGGTATCTACGAATATGACAAAAGCTTTTTTCCCACGTAAAAAAATAAATGGTGATAGTCAATGTCTATTTTCATGTTTTTGTACTTTATACGTGTTTCAAAGACTTAGCTTAAAACGGGTGGTTTTACAAGGTGGTGTAAGGGCTAAACTTTATTCATTCCAGCAACAGGGGATAGTCTCAATCCGCTTTAAGATAAAAGTAAGCGTTTTATCTATCTGGTCGAATCTAGCCGTATAATTGCTAGGGCTAAGTGAATCATTCTTGTTTTCATCCCAGCAAGGCAAAACGTCAGATACCTGTATTAGTTCGTCCACCTTGTTTTCTATTCTCGATAAAGCGGTATCGTCTTTATTGTCGTCCCTAGGTTCGTTTCTGATACTTTCAAGCCCTTTGGTGATTAGCATTGCCAAGGCTTCACCCATGGTCTTATCATACTTATTAGCAGTTTCACAGACTGCTTGAAACTCGATATCTGAAAGATTAAAATACATACTGCCTTGTTCTCTATCCATAATTTAATCCTTTGTTAGTTAACGTTTCTGAAAAACGTAATATAAAACGTATTACGTTTTAGAAATGCCTACGCTTGAACTTACGCTTCCTGTCTCTTGGTTTTGTAGTCAAGTTTTCTTTTGTAGGTAAAGACTGTAAGTGTTTTAAGAACGTGGTTAATTGTTCGTCGGTCATAGCTAAACGGGAACGGGCATTGTAACGCTGCTTGATGTAAACGATACATTTCTCTTTTGACCAACCTAAACGAGCTACTTCATCATCTATAGCGTGCTTAGTAGCCCAAAAATCAAAGTCAGTCATCTATCTCTTCTGCCATCTTTGCCAAGGTCTTTTTGAAGCTTTTTTTGTTTTCTTGTATCCATTTTTTCCTTTTCTCCAGACCTTGTTCAATAGCTTCTTGCTTGTCTCCTAAATTCATTACAGGTAGTATTTTAAGCTGTATGTCGGTAGCAGATGTAAGGTCATTCAGTATCATGGTAATACTTCCTATTTGGTCTAAAAAAACGCTAGGGTCTTTGGATATATCTTTTTTGAGCTTCGTCAAGGCATCTTGAGCATCTGCTTGATGAATTTCAATTGCGTTAAAAACATACAACGCTTATATTAATAATAATCCTTCCGCTTACGCTTCCGAAGGAATATATACTA
>CAYMWC010000288.1:0-6705 GCA_964393695.1 uncultured Pleurocapsa sp. | reverse complement strand
AATCTATGTTTTTTTTATATTTCATCTGTGGGGCTGCCGAATGTGGGTTGTAATATTTGGGATAAAGCTACCCCATATAGCCAGTTTAGTTGCTGTTTTGGATTAATTTGGTACTGTTGTAAACGATAGGATAAAGCTAGTTCAGCTTGTGGTAAATAGTCTTGTTGGGCATCGTATTGATTAATTCTGGCAGTTTGAGCAAAAATTGGTTCTAATCCCTGGATATTTTCCGCCATCTTCGGGGCAATATTACGTAACTGAGTCACTAGATCTAATTCTGATGCAGGAGTAGCAGCAGCTTGAGGATCGATGGTTATGGAGACAGGCGTAAAAGATATAGGTTGGGTTTTACCTGTGTTGCGGTCTAAATAAGTAGCTTGTAAAACATATCTACCAGGTTTGATATCTGCTGGTGCTAGCATCGCAGTTCGTTCCAACACCTGAAATGTTCGAGGTTTAGCTGAAGATGAGGGCAAATTTAATGCACCCATACCAAGTGCGTGATCGTGTAGCCAAAAAGAATTAGGATCTTGTTCCTGTTGCCAAGTTAAAAGAACTATACCAGATTGTAATAATTGGCGATCGCTACGCTTGTCAAAGGCATCGCCTGACCATTGATAAGTAATGGGAATCGGTACACCAGGAGGAGAAACCGTAGGTAATTCCACTCGCTCTAATTGAATGTCTTGCTTATTGTTTAAGGATTGATTTAACTCTTTAACTTCCACTACAGGGAAATGGCGATGGTAAAGTCTTAACTGACTATTATCTGGGAGTGTCCAACTTTTATGTAGTTTAAAGTCTTTGCCTGTTTCGATTAGTTGCACCATTGCTGCTTGAGATTCAGGAATAGAGCCTTGATCTCCTGTTTTCGTTAAAAACCAATCTAAAGAACGAGAATCTTGTAGAATTTCTGATTCTTTAACTCCTACCTGCCGACCAGAAACTTTAGCGTTATTTTGTTTGCCGTAAAAGGAAAAATTATGCTGATTAATTTGAGGTGTAGAAGGCAGAACTCCTAAAACTGAACGTAAATAGGGTGAAGTCTCATTGATGGCTTGAATTACTTCAGGATGAGGAAAAGGTTTGCTCGTATAGGGATAATGTTGAGCGTGAGGACTAAGTTTTTTAACAATGAATTCTCCGCCCCAAGGAAAGATATTTAACAGCATTAAAATTACCCCCAGGCTAGCTGTAGCAGCCAAAATATAGTTCTGCCAGCGACTTCGCCACAATAATAAACCTACAGCTAAAACAATCGATAATACGGGCAATAAAGGCAAAATATAGCGAGCATCTTTATTAATATTCAAAGAAGAAAGGAAATAACCACCGAGTAAAAAAACGGCTAACCATGACCATTTATCGGCAGCAAAATAATTAGTGTTGAGTTTAGTACCTCGTTTAAGATACTTGCGAAGCAAATAAAATAAAAATCCTGCTAAAGGAACTAATAATAAACTCCAGGAAAGCAAGTCAGGAAGTATTTGGGCATAATATGTCCAGGCAGCCAGAGTATTTAAAGCTGGATCTCCTTCGGCGATCGCTGAATCTACTGTAGCTCGTTTTCCAGAAGTTAAAATTAGTAGCCAGTTGGTACGATACCAAGGAAAAGCGACGGCAATAGCAACAATAAGCGCACTAATGAACTGGGTTAAACACAACCATTGACGATTTTTAAGAAAACTAATTAAAATTGCTAACAGAGAAGGAACTAAAAAGAATAAAGCTGTTTGCTTGGTTAACACAGCCAATCCTAAAGAAATACCTGCTAATATTGCCAATATCCAGCTTGTGAAACTTTTGGCACGACTAAAAAAATAAACTGTCAGCAACCAAAAACTAAAAGTGATAACTGTAGTTAAGGGATAATCGAGAATAAACTCCAGCCGATGATTATACAACCCAGGAATTAGCTGGCATAAACTTGCTGCCCACAACCCAGTCGTAACATCAAACAACACAATTCCCAAACCATAGACAGAAACCAGCAATACCCCACTGTAAAACAACATAATAGTTGTAGCTGCGTCTTCACTCGTACCAAACAAATTAATTAACGGTGCAGTCAGAATATAGTTCAGAGGCGGAATTTTATTAGAAAGTAGCCAAAAGCTACGCCACCACTCACTGTTAAACCACTCAGGAGTTTGTAACGCTTCCCAGTAATTTAATACCCCATTCAGATAATCAGCCTGATCCCAAGCTGGTACAGAATGATCGAAAGCAAACCAGAGGCGATCGCAGATAGCCCCCATTAACCAAATAATACCTAGAATTCTTAACCCTTGCTGCCAACTAAGCTGTCGTTTTTGTCTCACCAAACCTAATTATTTTGAGATAACTGTTTGATCATCTTGACATGAGTAATACCAGCTTCGCTAAATTTTTCGCCGATTATTTCAAATCCCAATTGCTGATATAACGGTGCAATGTATGCTTGAGCATGGACTATTGCCAGGGATTTATGCTGTTGAGCGATCGCTTCCAAAGCTGCTAACATTAATTTTTTACCAATACCCTGATTTCTGGCTACAGGTAAAACGGCTAATCTTTCTATTTTGGCTGTATTAGCATCAATATCTCTAATTCTGGTTGTTCCTACTGCCTGATTATTTAAATATGCCAATAAGTGAGTTGCAGTTGCATCTAAACCATCAAACTCTAACTCGGCTGCTACTCCTTGCTCTTCTTGAAATACTTTATTTCTAATGTTTTTAATCGTAGCTATTTCAGCTTGATATGAAACAATTTTAATTTCCATCCTTAATAAAAAATATTTAGGAGTAGACATGACCAAGTAAAGCTTCGTAATTTCGCTGATTAGTTAGAGATGATGCTGTTACTAACAATTTATCCGATTCTTCTGAATATTTGCCAATTTTAGTCAAACAAGCAGCAAGAAACACTAAAGCACACCAATTTTGAGGATTAAAAGCGATCGCCCGACGAAACATCGATTCGGCTTCTGAATAAAGTCCCATACGAAACAATGGTGCTGCATTGTTGTGCCAAAGAGTGGAAATTTTTGTAGGATTTTCCAATTGTAATCTCTCTATTGTCTCTATTTGTTTTTGAACTTTTGCTGCTACTTGACGCATCTGATTAACATTATTTTTAGATTCTAATAGGTTTAGCTCTACGGCTATTATCTCAATTTCGATCCAAGTTTTATTCTCCCAGTTAATATCTTCCAATATTAAGTTTTTGAGTTGAACAATTGAATTTTCTGCCAATTCATATCGAGTCGCGGTAATAAAAATTCGTGCTGCTGTCCTGAAGTAATAAAAACGAGCTAATCTATTTTCTTGACTAGGTTTAGTATTGTTGATTAATTGATTAAAAATATTAATCCAGTCATCAAGACGGTTTAATTGAAGCCAGCACAACGATTGAGTTCCATCATTCATGACTTCTAAAATAAACTGAGAAGCCAGATTAGAAGAGATTGCCCATTTCAGATAAGCTTCTTGTTGAGTAACAGCATCACTACAGCGACGTAATATAGCAAGATTATCTACTAAATTCCACCAACCCCAAACTCTTTCTTCAACCTTCAAATCTAATTTTAAATAATCTGTAAGTATGTCTATGATTGCTTCGTTATTGCCTTCTCGACTGTAATTTTCTACCTGAAGGCGAATATTGTTAAAACTGTAATTCATCTATTTAAATTTAGTTGCTCAACCTAAGCTTAATTTAAGATAAGTCGCTCAGTTTATCAACTATTTCATGAACTTTTATACTTCACTAGCTTTTTAGATTTTTCCTGTTAACATTTCTGCTTTTTATTGCTTCTTTTAAGTTTAAAATCCTCTAATAATCTTATTAAACAACACTTTTTAGATTAGAGAATCGAGCGATTGATCGCGCTTTAGACATAATTCAGAGAAATAAATTAGGAAAAAGCGATCATGAAAAAAATATTCAGGCTTACTACAGTTATTGTCAAAAAAAACTAAGGGATTAGGTATGCCGATTGTGTATAGTTTAACTTCAGCATCTCTAACCCTAGTCAGATAATTTATAATTACTTAAATTACTTAATCGCTTTCCCAATCTTCAGAGGATACCAGATCTCCAATGGGATCACGCAGTAAATAATCACATCTTTCTAATTCACATTCAATTGTTACCCATTCCCGAGCGGGAATATATTTGCAGAGAGTATATATAGATTGTTGACGATTAACAATGCCTGTTTCAATTAGTTGTCGAGCTTCATCTTTTAAAGTGTCTATGGAATACCTAGTAAAAGCGTAAGGGGATATAGTAGCAGTAGTCATATTTGATCACCGTAATAAATAGCTTTTGTAATTCATCTTGCTTCTCTAACTATAAGCTATATTGCTGTCGGATAGCAAAAAAAGATCTCTTTCTGCTGTATCCAAAATAACAAAACTGGTGTAACATAACAAATTCAAATTCATTTTCTAATTCTTGCTTGACAATTGAAAATTAATTCTAATAGTTAGAAACCAAATTCTACCTCGGATTTCGAGGATAACATATCAAAGTCAAGATTATATAAAGCTTGTAGAGCGATCGTCTGTGCCTGCTCCATTTGTCCATAACTATATATCCAGGGAAGCTCTTCTGGCAGAAAATTCCTGAACCATTGTAATACATAAGGGCTACCGTAAATAATTATCCCTTGTATTTGACCTTTGGCAAGCAATTGTTGATATATCTCTTTGGTCTTGGTTGTTAAACCTGCATTACCCCGAAAAGGATTGCCTCGTACAAATATTTGTAAGAGAGTAGGGCTGGTATCTAACAAAATACAGTCCAGGGTATTAATATCAACTATTTGTCTTTGATAATTAAACTTTTGGGGAATAGTAACGGCAGGAGTATGAATATCTAAATAGGGAGTATTTAAAACATCATCAACCACAATTAAGTTACGAGCAGTTTGATGATCATCAGGAATTAGAGGAATTTTGCCACCTGTTGCTAATGAAGCTTGCAGGATTGAATCAACTATCACTCTAGCTGACTGACTAAATAATTCCGTCAAACTATTTGACTGGCTTACTTGCTGCTTTGCCTGCCAAATACGCGCCAAAGATTCTTGAATTCGCTGCTCACTAATGTGTCCCGATTTGACTGCATCATAAATTGAAGCGATCGCCACTTCGGGATTATCAGGCATTAGTAAAATATCGTTTCCTGCTTCAACTGCCATAACTGCCACTACCTCGGGAGAAGCATAATGAGTAATTCCTCCCATAATCAAAGCATCGGTAACGATTAAACCCTTGAATCTTAATTGTTTTCTCAACTTTTCTGTAACAATTTTTACAGACAGAGTGGCGGGTTTTTGTGAATCCCAAGCAGAAATCATTAGATGAGCCGTCATTACACTGTCTACTCCAGCAGCGATCGCTTTTTGGAAAGGCGGTAATTCAATCGCTTCTAGCCTTGAATCATCATGACTAATAGTTGGTAAATCAAGATGAGAATCAATGGTAGTATCTCCATGTCCTGGAAAATGCTTGGCGGTAGTTAAAACAGGATAAGATTTAGCACCCTGAATAAAAGCAGTAGTTAAAGCACTAACCACTTCAGGGCGATCGCCAAAAGCGCGAATATTAATTACAGGATTATCGGGATTATTATTCACATCCACCACAGGCGCAAGCAACCAGTTAATACCTACTGCCAAAGCCTCTTGAGCCGTTACTTTCCCCATCTGCCAAGCATACTGCTGTGCTAACTCAGGATCTTGCTCATAAATAGCACCTAAGGCCATTGGTGGCGGAAACCAAGTCCCCCCAGGAAAACGCTGTCCAATACCTTCCTCGATATCGGCTGCGATCAACAAAGGTAAATTAGCCCAACTCTGCAACTGTTGCGATCGCTTTTGTAATTCAATGCTGCTGCCTCCCAAAAGAATTACCCCACCCAGGTTAAATTCTTCTAGCCACTGTTGTAGTTGAGCATTAGAAGCTTCCCAAGCAGGGTAACGAATTTGGTGGTCAAATAAATAACCAGAAGCACGGACAACGATCATTTGAGCAATCTGCTCTTTTAACGATAAACTCTGCCAATCTTTTAAATTCAACATCAGCAAAACATCACAAGTCTTCGCTCAATTCTACTGTTTCTGGTTTGTTTTGTCTTTCCTGACTAATTTGATTGAGCAAATTTAACATATTGTCTCCTCTTTCCAAAGAGCGATCCTCAATAAACTTGACTGTAGGGGTGCGTCTCAGTTGCATTCGACTACCTAACTCTTTGCGGACATAATTAGCTGAAGAATCTAAACCTGCCATAGTTTCTGCTTTAGCTGTTTCTGTCCCATAAATACTGACAAAAATTTTAGCGTGTTGTAAATCTCCCGAAACATCAACATCGGTAACACTCACCATTCCCGCACCAACGCGATCGTCCTTGATTTCCGTCAGTAACATCTGGCTTACTTCCCGTTTAATTAAAGCAGCTACGCGAGCCACACGACGACTGTTTGCCATAATCTTTACCCCATCCTAATAACTCTAGCAATGCTGCAATAAAATATAGCAATCTTCTCGAAAATAATGAGCTAAAAGCTTAAAAATTAATACTTGTATCCCCCTGATTTCTTTTCCTCCTCTACCCCGAAAGAAAAGTTAGACGCTCATTAGACAACCTTTCCTAATCCTGGCTTTGGCGTTGCTAATTTTTATTTGTGGGAGGCAAAACGAGCCATTTATTGATAAT
>CAYMWC010000287.1:0-6730 GCA_964393695.1 uncultured Pleurocapsa sp. | reverse complement strand
CCTTCTGCTTTACCTACGGCGATGGGGTGAGCAATGTAAATATCCAAGAATTAATTGCCTTCCATAAGCAACAAAAAACCTTAGCAACCTTAACCGCAACCCAACCACCAGGGCGTTTTGGGGCGATTTGTTTAGGGCAGGAACAGACTAAAATTACCAGCTTCCAAGAAAAACCAGAAGGTGATGGGGCTTGGATTAATGGCGGATATTTTGTTCTCGAACCAGAAGTAATTGATTTTATTACTGATGATTCTACCATTTGGGAACAAGAGCCAATGAAAAAATTAGCCCACCTAGAGCAACTATCCGCCTACAAACATCAAGGATTTTGGCAGCCCATGGATACCTTGCGCGATCGCAATTACCTGGAACAACTATGGCAGAGTGACAATGCCCCTTGGAAAGTTTGGTAAAAAGTCAAAAGTCAAAAAATAAAGAATAAATAAATAGATGTACGATTTTGTAATTATAGGGGGGGGGATCGTTGGTCTTTCGACGGCGATGGCTTTAGGGAGTACCTATCCCCAGGCGAAAATTGCCGTATTAGAAAAAGAATCCCAGTGGGCATTTCATCAAACTGGACATAACAGTGGGGTGATTCACTCAGGAGTTTATTACAAGCCAGGTGGGTTTAAAGCGAAATTTTGCCGTGCAGGAAATCGCTCGATGGTGGAATTTTGTCAGCAGCATAATCTTGATTATGAGATCTGTGGCAAAGTTATTGTCGCCGTGGAAGAATCAGAGTTACCCCTGCTCGAAAACCTCTACCAAAGGGGCTTACAAAATGGTTTGCAGGTCAGGAAAATTAGCCCAGCAGAAGTTAAAGAAATTGAACCTCATGTACGTTGTTTAGCTGCTTTGCACGTACCTAGTACGGGGATTGTCAATTATCAACAGGTATCTCAAAAGTATGCGGACTTGATACGGCTTCAAGGTGGAGACCTTTACCTCAATACGAAGGTGGTCAAAATTGTTAATACTAACAACAGTCAGATGGTAGAAACCACTCAAGGCGAATTTGCCACCCGCTTTGTGATAAATTGTGCAGGGCTGCATAGCGATCGCGTTGCTAAATTAGGTAAAGTCAAACCTAAAGCTAAAATTGTGCCTTTTCGTGGGGAATATTACGAACTAACACCAGAAAAACGCTCCCTAGTCAACACCTTAATTTATCCTGTCCCTAATCCAGATTTTCCTTTTTTGGGAGTTCACTTTACCAAGATGATCGATGGTACTGTGCATGCAGGGCCAAATGCTGTATTGAGCTTGAAACGGGAAGGCTATCAAAAAACCGATTTCGCTCTGCGAGACTTTGCCGAGGTAATGACCTACCCAGGCTTTTGGAAACTAGCTGCTAAACATAGTGATGAAGGGATACAAGAAATTATTCGTTCCTTTAGCAAAGCAGCCTTTGTCCGTAGTTTGCAAAGATTAATTCCAGAAGTCCAAGCAGAAGACCTCGTGCCTACCCATGCAGGAGTCCGCGCCCAAGCACTGAGGAATAATGGCAACCTAGTTGATGATTTTTTAATTGTCGCCAATAATAACTCTGTTCATGTCTGCAATGCCCCTTCCCCAGCAGCCACTTCGTCGCTCGAAATTGGCAAAGCGATTGTGGAGAAAGTTGTCGAAAACTCCCATCTTTCAACACCAGTTTTATCAGATTTAGGTAGTCAATATTTATCTACCAAGTGATTAAACGAAATTGCTTTTACTACCTAAAAATGAGGTTAATTTATGCTGCTTAGAAAATGGCTAATTAAAATGTCAACTCCCGAAGATGCATCTTCTCTATCGGCAAAATTGAGGAACAAAAGATTTGCCCTGTTTAAAAATCTCTTGCCCTCGGGATCTTATCCTGTGAAAATTTTGGATGTAGGAGGTAGAGAAACAATTTGGGCGAGGGAGGGATTTTGTGATCCAGAGACGATTGAGCAGTTTCAAATCACAATTTTGAATATCTACCCAGAAAAAACCAGCTTTTCTAACATCACATCAGTGATTGGGGATGCTAGGAATATGAGTCAATTTGCTGATGATGAATTCGACATAGTTTTTTCTAATTCGGTGATTGAACACGTCGGCAATTATGACTACCAAATGCAGATGGCACAAGAAATTCAACGGGTAGGGAAAAGATATTTTGTCCAGACTCCTAATTTCTATTTTCCGATCGAACCTCATTTTGTTTTTCCCTGCTTTCAATTTTTGCCTTTACCCATGAAAGTTTGGGTGTTGACAAATATTGGTCGGAAACACAAAAAAGTTGCGACCCGAGAGCAAGCCAAAATAGTGGCAAACGGTATTAAGTTGCTACGCAAAAAACAAGTTGGCAAATTATTTCCCAAAGCAACTATTTTTGAAGAAAAAGTTTTGGGGCTAACCAAGTCTTTTGTGGCTTATGAATAGCTTAATTACCAATTGATAATTGATAATTAATAATTATCAATAGTTTCTAGAATTTATTCGCATATCGCATATCACAGTTAATTACAATTACTATTTGTCATCAATCATGAAAATATTAGTCACTGGCACAGAAGGTTATCTCGGTTCTTTATTAGCTCCTCTTTTAATTCAAGAGGGACACGAAGTTATTGGAGTAGATACGGGTTTTTATAAAGTTGGCTGGCTGTATAACGGTACAAATACAACTGCCAAAACTTTAAATAAAGATATTCGTCATATTACTACTGAAGACCTGGACGGAGTTGAGGCGATCGTCCATATGGCAGAACTGTCTAACGATCCGACGGGACAACTTGCACCCAATATTACCTATGAAATTAATCATCAAGGTTCAGTACGGTTAGCAAACTTAGCGAAAGCTGCTGGTGTCGAAAGGTTTGTCTATATGTCTTCCTGTAGTGTTTATGGGGTTGCCACAGCCGACTACGTAACCGAAGAATCACCTGTTAATCCCCAGACCGACTATGCTAAATGCAAAACTTTAGTAGAAAGAGACGTGAAGCCATTAGCAAGCGATCGCTTTTCGCCGACCTTTCTCCGTAATGCCACTGCCTATGGAGCTTCTCCCCGAATGCGGTTTGATATCGTCTTAAATAACTTAGCAGGATTAGCCTGGACGACTAATGAAATTAAGATGACCAGTGATGGAACTCCTTGGCGACCTTTAGTTCATGGTTTAGATATCTGCAAAGCTATCTTATGTAGCCTGGAAGCTCCAAGAGAGATTGTTCATCAGCAAGTTTTTAATGTCGGTGATACGGCTCATAACTATCAGGTAAAAGAAATTGCCCAGACAATTGCAGGAGTATTTAAAGGCTGCGAGCTAAGTTTTGGACAAAGCGATGGTGATAATCGCAGCTATCGCGTTTCTTTTGCCAAGATAAATCAAACTCTGCCTGGATTCAAGTGTGATTGGGACGCTCAAAGGGGAGCGCAACAGTTTTACGATTTGTTTAATCGAATTGATATGTCGGCAGAGACTTTCCGCTTCCGAGGATTTACCCGCCTCAAGCAACTGGAATATTTGATTAAAACTGGGCAAATCGATCGCAATTTCTTCTGGACTCAACAAACTCCCACAATTAGCCTGCCAAAAGAGAACAAAGAACCAGCGATTGTTTAAAGATAAATCTTTGCGCCATCATGAATATCCTTAAATTGCTTCTGCTGTCCTCAATCATCGTTTTATTACCTCGACATTCATTAGCCAACATCATTTGGATAAATACTTTTGATGACGGGATTTTTGATCATACTTATCGACAATTCCAAAGCCATCAATGTAGCTCAAGCTCAGATTATATAGATAATAGTCTGTTTAAGTTTGTCACTTCTCCCGTTCGCGGCGGCAGATTGGCAATGCAGCATCATATCCAAAATTGTGATGAGCGCAGCGAGATTGGAGTTCCTCATGGCATTCTTAAAGAAAACCAAGAATACTGGATTGGCTGGAGCTATTTTATTCCCACGGGCTTTCTCAAGTCAGTTCCTGGCAAACCAGACCGTTCGATTATTCAACAAATGCTCTACCAGGCATCCTTTCGCGACCAGCGTAACGGCACAACACTTTTTGAGTGTAATGGAAAATCGACTAGAGGTGGCACTTTAAAAACTAGAGGAGTTCCTGGTAGTTACATGACCCTTGCTCCTACGGGAGACAAATTTGATTTCACCGTCACTTTTTATCAAGGAAGAGATAGTGAAGGCAGATATATTTTTGGCTGTAAAAATTTTAGTATGCCAGCCCAGCTTAACCAATGGGAAGACTTTGTGATGAACTTCCAGCCTTCCTCAAATTCTGAGCAAGGGTTTATCAAAATTTGGCATAACGGCAAGCTTTACGTCAATGAAAAGGTTGCTCTTCTTCGTCCTGGAGTCAATTCGATGGGGGCTTGGAAAATTGGTGTCTACGTCGGTGATCCTGGTCATGGTGAACGATTATTCTACACCGATGAACTGAGAGTAGGAAACGAACATTCTTCTTTTGAGGAAGTTTCTCCCAAATAACTATTAACTACCCACCGACTTAAAAGATTGGTGATTCTAGCTTTTAGCTTTTAGCTTCTTGGCGCATTCGCTCTTTGCTGGGAACCAACAAGATCGCGATGCGCCGCTTTTAGCTTTTAGCTTACCTTCGGAAAGCAGTTGATTTTCAATTCTACGTAGGCAGCTAATTAGAGGCTAAGAGCTAATAGCTAAGAGCTAACAGCTTCTCTCAACCCATCAATTAAAACTTGGCAGACCACACTATTAACCATGAAAGTTGTCTATTTTATTCAAAGCCATAAAAACCCAGAACAAATATGTCGGTTAGTTAAAGTTATCAAAAAGTCTAGTCCTGATTCTTTAGTTCTCATCAGTCATGACTTTAGCTGTTGCGATCTTGATTTAACCAGCTTGAATCAATTTTCAGGGATTGAATTGATCGCCCGAAATAAATCAGCAAGACGAGGTGACGACTCGGTTTTCAGAATCTATCTCGATGGGATTAACTGGTTATATGAGCATAACTGTAACTTTGATTGGGTGATTTGTCTGTCGGGTCAAGACTATCCCACACAGCCAATTCCTCAGATTGAGGCTTTTTTGGCGACGACCAAATACGATGGCTTTATCAAACACTGGGAAGTACTAAACGCCGAATCTCCTTGGGGTAAAGAAGCAGGACGCAAACGCTTTTTTGCTCAGTATATTTCGCTTCCTCCATGGAGTAAGTGGTGGCTGAGAACAATATCTAGAATAGAGCCGTTTATTCCTTGGTTGAAAATCCAGTGGCGTTTTGCTCTTATCGGACTAGAGGCTAAATCAGTCCCCTTCCATGACAATTTTAAATGTTACGGAGGATGGTACTGGAATACTTTATCCAGAAGATGTATAGATTATTTGAGAAATTATCTAGAGGAAAATCCTGAGCTATGGAAATTTTATCAAAAGACCCTAGCTCCTGAAGAATCTCTGATTGCCACGGTGTTGTTAAATAGTAACCAGTTCAACATTTGTAATGACTGTCTGCGTTATTTAGATTTTCCTGACGAGCTTTTTGGCTACGCTCAGAGCATCACAGAAGATGACTATGACAAAATTGTCGGCGGTAACTTTCACTTTGCCAGAAAATTTGAGCCACAACCAGACAATAAAATCCTGGATATGCTTGATCAACTAATTGATGAGAAAGCTACTGTTTAATAGCTCTTAGCCGTTAGGAGCAAGATGGGTTGGACAGCGACAATCTTTATGATCACTTGAGTACAACAATCCGTCGTAACCCATCACATGAGTCGTGCCAGTGGTTAGTACCTGTTAAGGTGGGCAAAATTTAGATTGAAATTACTAAAGTACTTAAAAATACTTTTGCCCACCCTACTTTTACTACTTTTGACTCTTGTTCACCCTACCTTGCTGAAGTTCTGAATGTCACAAAAGTAAGGAAATAATGTTGAATTTGATCATCGAAGAGAAAAAAAAACATACCTGTAGTAATCAAAGTTTCTATCTTCAGGAGTCGATTTTAACTACTTTAGTAGAATGGATTCCCAGATCGCCAGGTATTATTTTGAGAAATTGGCTTTATCGTTTTCTATTTGCCAAGCTAGGTAATTCGGTAAGAATCCAATCGGGAGTGGAATTTATCCAACCTCGACAAATTGAAATTGGCGATCGCGTCACGATCAATCGTGGTTCTTATATCAGTAGTGCTGGGACTAATAAATCTCGGCTAGGGAATAATCGTGTTTGTCTTGAAGAACGAGTAACTCTCGGAACTAACGTTCAGCTTAATACCTTTGGTAACAATAGCCGAATTCACCTGAGCAAAGAAGTAATTCTTGATTGCGGTGTTGATCTTCGCTCTCTTGAGCAAGGTTACATTCTGATCGACGAATCCACTTATATTGGCCCTTATACTTGTCTAGCTGGCCCTGGTCACATCAAAATTGGTAAAAACTGTCTGATTAGTTCTCATTCAGGAATTTACGCCAACAATCATAACTTTGCTAATCCCAATCTTAAGATAGCTGATCAAGGAATTACCAGTGACGGTATTACTATTGAGGACGACTGTTGGTTAGGCACTGGGGTGAAAGTTTTAGATGGAGTCGCGATCGGTCAAGGTAGTGTCATCGGCGCAGGGGCAGTAGTAACCAAAGATATTCCTCCTTATTCGGTTGCAGTTGGTGTACCTGCGAAGGTTATCTCCCGTCGGGAGTAATAAGCTGTCACGCATTTAATTTACTGGTTGAGAAAAGGCAGGAGGCAGGGGGCA
>CAYMWC010000286.1:0-6788 GCA_964393695.1 uncultured Pleurocapsa sp. | reverse complement strand
CTAGTTCAATTTCGTAGGTATACCAGTTGGCTGTGCCTTGAACAATTCCCCATCCAAACCAGGGTGATTCTTTCCAAGCTTCAAGAGTCTGGCTGATAACGAATTCGCGGTCTGTTGATGAAGCTGGACGAGCCTGGTTGAAAATCTCTAGAGGTTTACTTACAAGATCAGATAAAGTCCATTCCCAGAGAGTACAAACTAAGGCAATAGCAGCAATAAACCAGAGATAAACTTGACGGACTAAAAAACTCTTAAAACTGGCATTGGTTACAAGAGCGATCGCCAAACAAATGTATGCTAAACGACTTTGGCTTAGAATTAGCGCACTTAAACTTCCAGCTAAAGCTAAATTCCGTAAACGAGAATTCGGTTCACTCAAGCAGATAAAGAAACTCAAAAGACCGCAGATTCCAGGAATCGGAAAATCACCCATATATAGTGAAGATCTAGGCAGCGCAATTCCAAAGAAAGGTTTGAGGCTAGCTGAAAGATTGACCATCAAACTGAGTTTGTTTCCTGGTGTTAAATTGGCTAGAGGTGGAGAAAAAGTCGGGATTTTAATTCCTGCCACGAGCAAAATAAGTTGTAGACAAATTACTACTAAATAGCCAATTGCCATCCAAGCAACTGCCCTGGTAATTAAGCGGGGATCGATTTTATGCCAAAAAGGGAGTGCTAGACAGGCAAAAATCAAAAAATAACTCTTGAAAAAAGTAATTGCAGTAGAAGCTACTTCAACTAACTCAAAACCGACGCTACTCAGACCGAATAATGCTGTCCCCACCTGAGCTAGAGACATTGCCAACCAAGTCCAGGCACACATCGGTAGAGGTTCTCGAATCGGTTTGTCAAAATCAAACGAATAAGCGAGTAAACAGATAACCACTGCTGGATAGAACAGAGGTTGTATCCCTATTAACCACCACAGGGGAGTTAAAACAATGGTTATGTAAATAATACGCTCCGCCAATGATAGTTTTTCTGACTTAAAATATATTTGTTTAAACCGAAAGGATTGAGCGATCGCTTTGAGCATAAGTTTTTACCATTTATATGCCACTAACTTGCTGGGTTTTGATCTTGAACAAAGCTCTAAGGGAACGTCTGGTATTTCTGGGAATAAACCACATGAGAACATATAAAATTAAATCGATCGCCTGTGGTTGACCACGAGCAAAGGCTTCTTGTAGCAAAGGCCCAAATACTTGCCATTGTTTTTCTCGTGCTGCTTGGGGACTAACCTGAGTCATAATAAAACCTGAATAAGCTCTGGGAGTGACTAAATTTTGATTGTCACGAATCCAAGCTAGAGATTGTTGCCAGTTACTAGTACTACTAGTGCTTTGACGCTCTTGCCAGCAATACCAAATAACTAAAGTTTCAGGTACAAATTCAATTTCGACATCTGCTAAAGTATTGACTTTTAACAACCAGTCCCAATCTTGATGTTTTGCTAATCCTGACTGAAAGGGAACTTGTTCTAAAAGCTTTCTGTGGGTAAAAATTGTCGAGGTTTGAATTAATCCTTCACCAAAGGAAAAAGAATTACGTGCTAAAAGATATTCACTCAACGGTTCATCTGGTTTAGGAAACCTGCGAGGATAAATAAATTCACCTTTTGGGGTTCGAGCAGTCAGACGACAGGAAATAATAGGTAAGTTAGATTGAGAACACTGTGCTACTTCGAGTTGTCGCTCTAGCTTCTGGGGTAGCCATTCATCGTCATCATCCAAAAAAGCAATCCATTCTCCTTTCGCTTCAGTAACTCCTACATTACGCGCCCCTGCCCCTCCTTGACTTTCTGAAAGTTCGACAATTCTCAAGCGAGGATCATTAATCTTGGCTAATTCTGCTTGTGTTTTGTCATCAAAACCATCAATAACCACAATAACTTCTATTTCTAAAAGGGTTTGTGCCATAGCACTGGCTACGGCTCGTCTGACCAATAAAGGTCTATTTCGGGTAGGAATTACAATGCTAACCAGAGACTCCAGCATATTTTTCTCCTTATAAAAATTACATCAATTTACTTGATTTTTTATACTTCTGTACGGGCGATTCGCGAATCGCCCCTACGACTTCTGCCTTCGTTTACCTTCTAGCCACTCCTCCCATCCTTACTCTCATTCTTTCAATTTGACCTGCATATTTTAAAACTGAAAAAACCCAAATAATTTTTATTTTTTCGCTGATTGAGTATTTATTTTTAACAGAAAAAACTCGATAATAATATTTAATTGGTGGTAAGAAACCTAAAATGAGATTTGAGTCAATTTTTACCATTTTTTCATTACTTTTTTGTGCCACTTCTTCTTGACCGCCAACTGTTCTTAAGCATTTTTGATAAATTTCTTTTAAAGAAAATCTGGCAGGATGGTGAACTAAAACTTGCTGATCGTAAACTAACTGATACTTATGGTTATAAACACGATGACTCCATTCGCGATCGCCATTAGATTTAAGTTGTGAATTAAAATTTCCTACTCGCTCAAAAACACTTTTAAATGTGAATAAATTAGCAGTAACACCAAAGCGAAATTGTTCGATGTTTTGTTGTTGAGTAAAAGCACCATAATTTTCATATAATTCCACAGCAGTTAAATGCTTAGGATCTTGATAAAAAAGTTCTACTTGACCACCAACAATTCCACAATTAGGATTACTTTGTAAGGCTGCAACACCATTTTCAAGCCAATTCTTAGCTGGAATACAATCTGAATCAGTAAAAGCTAATATTTCCCCTTTAGCTAGAGAAATTCCTTGATTACGAGCAGCATAAGAACCAGGTTGTTTTTCATAAGTAGCAACAGCTTGTTTATATTGAGCAACAATTGGTTCAATACTTTCATTTGAGGCATTATCGACCACAATCACCTCGTATAAATCTTGAGGATAAGTTTGCTCTTCCAGGGCTGCCAGGCATTTTTGTAAACGTTGAGCATCGTTATAAACAGGAATAATTACCGAAACAAAGGGTTTAAATTCGTTCATTTTGATCTATTACCTATTACCTATTACCTATTACCTTCTCCCCACCAGCTAATTAACTTTTTCAGTGAGTTATAGATAACTCCTGATAAATTGCCAATAAGCGATTATTTAACCGCTCAATGTCATAGTTTTCTTGAACTATTTCTCTACCAGCCCTTCCCATCTCAGACCATATTTCTGGATGTTCGACCAAGTAATTCAATTTTTCTGCTATCCCATCCACATCCCTTTCGGGAACTAAAAAACCTGAAACGCCATCTTTTACCAATTCGGGAATACCACTATGAAGACTACTAATTACAGGTAGTCCCATCGCCATTGCTTCCATTAAGGCTACAGGAATTCCTTCTTGATCCCCGTCTGGTGCAGTTATGCTAGGAGCTAAGAGGATATCAGAAGTATTGAGAATATTAATAACTTCGGTTTTTTGCTTCCAACCGAGTAGCTTGACTGTGTCACTAAGATTTAGTTCTTCAATTAATTCTTGCAATTTTGGCTTTAAGAAGCCGTCACCGATGATCTGGTATTCAAGATTGGGTTTTGTTTGTGCCAACTTAGCAACAGCACGGATACCATACTCTATTCCCTTTTTTTCTACTAATCGGCAGATGCTTACCAGTCGAATAAAACCATCAGGAGACGGTTGACGAGGAATAAAAGCAAAGTTGTGGAGATCGATACCCATGTGATGAACGATGATTTTTGCTTCGTTGCAACCTAGCTTGATTAGCTGGTGTTTCCAATGTTCGCTAACTGGTAAGAAAAGATCTCCTGTTCCAAATAATTTGTTGTAGATTTGTACGCCTTGTTCCTGAATATCTTTCGACATACTTACACCATGAAAGGTAACAATTAATTTTCCTTGCAGAACACCCAGTTCTCGCAAAGCCTGACCTTTTAAACCGTTGTAACCAAAATGACAATGAACAATATCGTAAGATTGTTTACCGAGATAAGGAATGGCTTGATAAAACAATCGTAATGATAGGGCATTCTTACCATACTTAAAGACATTTAAACTGCGAACAATAACAGATGGATCTCGATAAAAATTGGTAAGTAAAATACCAGGACTTTTTAACAGACGTACTAAACTATTTTGTGGGACACGATCATAATAAATACGATTCCAGAGATTATATTTCTCTACATCTGGATGAACTACATTTTGAGTATCTGGCTCGCCTGCATAAATATCAACTTCATGCCCGCGCTCAATTAATTCTGTAATTTGATTGATGATAAATGTTTTAGAAAGAGATGGAAAGACTCCTCCAGCAAGTATAGCAATTTTCATAATTAATCTCTCTATTATCCCTCACAAAAAAATAACTAGGCGGATTTTTATTTCTCTAATTCCTGGGAGCGATCGCTATATTTTACTTTTAAAAATGGCAATAGTAATTTTGATTTATAACGCTTAATTTTACGCCGAATTTTTTCTTTCTGATTTACTTGTGTAACAGGAGTACAGGATAGCTTTTTACCAAAAACACAATGAATATACTGATTTGTTTTCCAGACATCAATATAAGTAAAATACTCTAAATTAAATCCATATTTAAGAGCTAACTGTATCAAAGCATTGATTTCGATTACTTCGTCAATAATTTGCAGTTCTTTTGGATTATTTTGTTGTAAATAAACCTGATATTCAGGACTAGGATAAGTCAGAATCAGTTTGGCCCGATCGCTCATAACTTGATTTAAATTATTCAAGAGTTCCTCATAACTATCAGGTGGTAAATGTTCGATTACATCAACCATTGTGACTAGCTCGACTGGGGAAGTTAATTTATTACGAATCAACTCAAAGTTTTCGATTATGTTGACTTGAAAAAAATCAATTTTGTCTGATTCAATAGTTTTACGAGCATAGTTAATATTATTTTCTCCTAAATCACAAGCTAAAATTTTTCCTTGCTTTAGTTTGGTAGCCAGTTGTTCAGGAACAAGACCAATCCCGCAACCAAGATCGAGAATATTACTGTTAGGAGTTAAATAACCTGTAATTAATTTAATTGCTTTATCAATGCGAGGATTACCATAAAGCTTGTATTCCAGCATTCTGGTATTAGTAAAATTGTCATAAAATTGTTTAACTTCAGTTGAGCTAGTCATAATCTTATTAAAGTGAGTGTGATTTACCTATTACCTATTACCTATTACCTATTACCTATTACCTATTACCTATTACCTGTGAATTCTGCTTATATAGAAAAGGTTTAAAATACTGTTTAACAATGCGAATTAATCTAATCCACGGAGGAATTTTAGCTCCATCTAACTGATAGCCTAGTGTCTGAAGAAAATTACCAGCTACACCTTCAAAATCTGCTACATCTTGCTTAGATAACTGAGATTTCCAGGCATAAGCTCTTGAGGCATCTACTGGTTTTTGATTTAAATCAAAAAGGTTGATATGTTCTGGCTGAATATTAGAACTTGCATCATGGTAATAATTCAACATTTGTGGTGTATATTCCAAGTGCAGCCAATTACATAAATTTCGTAAAGTAACTTCAGGTTGCTGGATCAATTGTTCGTAATAAATTTCATAGTATCTACTACTGTTGAGGGTTTTACCTGTGGTAATTCCTGCCTTAACTTGCTTTTGCCAATACTGAGCAATTGTTAGCATATCACCCCTACGCCATCCTGCTTTACGGATACTTACTGCTACGCCTCGACCATCTCTAATGATGTGGACAAACTGAGCATCGGGAAAAGCTTTAGCCAGAAAAGATATATCCTGTACTTGATGAGGGGTTTTGTCTCCCCAACGCTGTTTGTTTTTTTTCTGCGCCACAGCGGTAAAGATTGCTTCGGCTGCCCCAGCAAAATCAGTCGGTGCAGCTTGCTCTAGAGCGGTTTCTGCTTCTACAATAGTTAAACCCAAAACAGGAAAAGTAAAAGTTTTTGAGGTTGCTCGATTGGTTTGCAAATCACGGATAAAAAAATAGCGTTGATAAGGTTGAGTAAAGTCGCCATAGATTGCTTGATTTTCTTGCAGAGGGATTAGAAACTTAGTTTCAGAAGTAATGTATAAGCTAGGACTCTTATTGAGCATCAAACGTAATAAAGTTGTACCAGAGCGATCGCAGCCAACGATAAAAACGGGAGAGTTCATGGTTTTACCTACTAATAAATGTGTTATTTTTTTTGGATTTTAAAGTTTTTAATATGTGTAAAATTTCCATCATTTCAGATTTTCCTCCAGGCATAAATATCCAGATAGCTAGATAAAAGCAGCAATATAAGCAGAGATCGATAAATAATCCCACGAACAAATTCACATCAACTAAAAGAAAATAATTAATTCCTATTAATGCGATCGCTGCACTAACCGCAGCAATAATAGGGCGAGAAATAGTCTTGAAAAAATCAGCTACTTTGAGAAATGTCCCAGTGTAACAATAGACAATGCTAATAACCATGAGAAATGGTCTAGATAAACCATAGGCAGCAGCAACACCAATTGCACCCCAACGAAGACTGAGGGAAAAAAGTAGGATGTCTGTGGTAGCCATTACCATACCGATCCGAAACTGACGATCTGTTCTACCTAGTGATTGATAAACCCACCCCGCAGCTACATTAAATGTGCCAATAAAGGCTGCTGGCATTAAAAATTGAAAAATAGGAACAACACCTAACCATTGTTTTCCTAACATCAATAAAATTACTTTGTCAGCTGAAGCAAACATAAATCCCACAATGGGCATTCCCAAAGTAGTTATTAGTAACCCACATTCGGCAGCCCCACAGATGAAATACGAAAGAAATCTCCCAAAACC
>CAYMWC010000285.1:0-6815 GCA_964393695.1 uncultured Pleurocapsa sp. | reverse complement strand
AACTGGGTTTAACAAGCCCACGCTTACCCGTGAGGGAAGCGATGGGTAATTGACGCTATATATGGGGATTGAACGTCGGTAGAGCGGAAGTTAAACATTGACTTTCCTTATCTAACAATAATGCTTGAGGACATAGCTAGCTCACAATCAAATAATTTCTTTACATACTTTTTTATTAGTTTTTAGATGAGTTTTTCCATGTGTTCTGGGATGAGTTTCATGAGATTTATAGGCATTTAACCAAACTAATATCAAACGTAGATAGTAGACAGAAATAAGAATTAAGTCAGGAGAACATCCCTTATGCAATTTACTTTTTTAGGTAATCGTTACGAAGCAAATTCATCCCAAATTCCTGTAGTTGAAAGGCAAATAGGTGGCAAATATCGAGGTCAAGCTTGGACAATGAAATATCTCCAGAAAGCAATGATTTCTCAACCGTTTCATAATCTCAAGTATCGCGGAGTAAAGTACCTTGGCTTTGTCTACGGTCGGAGAAAAAATCATTCAATTAAATTTGCTCCAGAACTGGCTGACTCAAAAAATTATCCGCCTCAAATATTAAATATCCTCGGAGATTAAAACCAATGAATGTGCGATGGAAAAAATTGCTAGTGACAACCACCCTGTGGTTAATAACTGAAATTTGGTTCAACTTTTTAGGAATCGATAACTTGGCTGACTATAGCGAGTTTATTTTTGAGAGGAATGCGATCGCGCGATCGCTGCTCTTGTAGAACTATTTAAGAACTTACCCAGGTAACAGAACTATGTTTACAGCAACTAAAAATTTTGACATTTCAGAAGCAGTTAATAAAGCCTATCGTAGCCCATTCAACCGTTGGGACGAAGTAAGTTGGATTCGGAGCAAACCTGTGCGACAGGATTCAATTTCTGGGCTACCATTCTCTCCCGAATTAGTCCCACTCGCCTCGCATCAGTCAATTGCGATAGATTCTAACCGTTGGATGACTGTGCTTGCTTATCGGCTACTGGCGCATCTACAATTCATCACTCTGTTGGAGCTGAATCATGTCAATCCCGTATGCAGTACATTAGCCCAAGGAAGAGCACCTATTTCTTTGACTACTGAACAGAAGAACGATGCCTTACGCATTTATTGCGATGAGGGTGGTCATGCACTTTTTGTTGAGATGTTGTCAATGAAGGTAGAAGAAACTTTCAAGCCACCAAGTTTTGGCGAGCCTGGTTGGCATCAGTTGTAGGGACTACCTGCGTGACAGTATAGTCATTGTCATTATAGCTATTAGCGATCGCTTGTTGGACACCAACCTCTACTCTAACTGATGCAAGACCCATGAATTCCACACCTCCGCTATTCTGTAGGGACTACCAAACCGAGACAGATTCCGCCTCAGTTTTCATTCCTTCAGTTCCGCTACAGTCGCATCTTACTCACTAATTTCAGCAGGAGTAACTCCAATGATTAGTCAAGTTTCCGAACCAAAAATGCACCTCATTAGATGGGTGCTGGTAGTCGGGTGGCTCCTCTTAATTTTCTCTTTATTTTATGACCCCATTTCCCACCATCTGAGCGATCCCAATAACTTACTCAGCCCTTTTCGAGATCGAGTCATTAGTCAAGCCTCGCTACCCTATGAATGCGTCAAAGTTCAGGGAGAGTGCCTGACAGAAACCCCTTATCCGATGGGAACCAGGATTTTCTGGGGCATGGTAGTTCCCAGTGCCATTCTGATTGTCCTCGTGTTCGGTCACGAAACTTGGCGGCGTATTTGTCCTCTTTATTTTCTTTCCCAAATTCCACGGGCGTTGGGACTACAGCCACTACTAAGTATCGATAAAAATCGTTGGCTGGTTCACAATCACCTCTATCTGCAATTTGCCCTGCTGTTTATCGGTTTAAATTGCCGCATTCTCTTCATTAATTCGGCTCGTCCGGTCTTCGGTTGTTTTCTCATCTTCACCATCCTCTCAGCTATAACCATGGTTTTTCTCTACGGCGGTCGTAGCTGGTGTCATTACGTCTGTCCCTTTGGCATAGTACAGATGGTCTTTACCGGACCCAGAGGATTGTTAGATAGTCAGGCACACAAAGCCGAACCTAGAAGCATAACTCAGTCTATGTGCCGCACTGTAGATAGAACGACTGGTATTGAAAAAAGTGCCTGCATCAACTGTAAATCTGCTTGTCTGGATATTGATGCCGAGAAAGCTTATTGGGAGCATTTAACAAAGCCTGGTCGTAGATTAGTTCAATACGGTTATTTGGGATTGGTGAGCGGGTATTTTATCTACTACTACTTATACGCGGGGAATTTTAATTATTACTTCTCTGGGGCTTGGACTCATGAAGAGAATCAGTTAGCAACGCTGCTCAAGCCCGGTTTTTATCTCTTTAATCAGCCAATTCCGATTCCCAAACTGATTGCAGTTCCCCTAACTCTCGCTTTTTTCGTGGTCATCAGTTGCTGGATCGCTACCAAGAGTGAAAAAGCTCTTTTCTCTTATTTAAGAAGGCGTAACCCCAAGATAAATCGCCAACAGGCCTTACACCGATTCTTTTCCCTTTGCACTTTTATTGCCTTCAACGCTTTCTTTATCTATGGCGGACGACCAGAAATTTTGCGTTTACCTTTCCTAGTACAACTAATCTTTAATGCCTCGCTCGTTCTGGTCAGTACTCTTTGGCTTTACCGAACCTGGGGTCGTAGTTCCGAACAGTATAACAAGGAGAGCCTTGCCGACAAATTACGCCGTCAACTGAAAAAACTACCGCTCGACTTCTCCCAGTTTCTCGAAGGTCGTTCCCTTGATGAGCTGAAACCTGATGAGCTATATGTCCTAGCCAAAGTGCTACCTGGTGCTACGCGACAAGAACGCTCTTCAGTATACAAAGGAGTGCTACAGGAAGCTTTAGCAGAAGGATATTTTGCACCAAGCCGCAGTAAAGAAGCCCTCCAGCAGCTTCGAGGGAAGCTACAGCTCGGAGATGAAGAACACGATCGCGCCTTGGCAGAAATTATCCAAGAGAACCCAAATCTCTTAAATTCAGTCACCCCCAAAAGCTCAGAGCTTGGTTTGGCCAGGACAAAGCTCAAGGCTGTCAGGAATGATAATAGCAGTCAATCAGCGATTAAACCAATTCAGCAAAATTATTTACACAAAGCATTCACCCAAATCAAACCCATCAAAGATAAAAAACCCAAGAACTACTCCCAAGACATACCCACGAAAATCAAACGGCTCGGAAACGGAACCGACCAAAACTAGTGATCTGTCAACTTTGAATGGATGGGTTGAGACAGGCAGGGGAGGCAGAGGAGGCTTTCAGTAAAAATCATACCCTTGTAAAGGCAGGGGAAGAGGGAGTAAGGATTTCCATAATTAACTAAATCGACTAGACATAGAAGTTTTGAGTCAAGAGGGAGGTATTCATGTCAGTAACAAATATCAACAGGTTGATCGGACAGGGCGAGGTTTCCTCGCCGTCCGTCGCCATCAAAATCAAAGCAGTTAATGGGGAAACCGGTGAGTTTAAAGAAAAACTCTTGACATTAACCACTGGAATGCCAAGAGAGTGTCTTCTCGGCAGACACCCTAGTTGTGACTTAGTTCTCGATAGTGCCGAAGTGAGTCGCATCCACGGTCGCATTTGGTGTCAAGATGGACAGTGTTTTTATACAGACCTCGGTAGTACAGACGGCTCCCAAATTGACGAGCAGGAAGTTGGAATCAATCAGGTTTATCACCTAAAGCAGCATAATCTGCTGCGCATCGGCGGATTTGTGCTGACGATCGCCCAGATGTCAGCCGATGAGAAGGCTTCCCAGGTACAACCGCTAGCCGAACAAGTTGCTGTCGCTTCTGGCCAACCTCGTCAGGGTCGTTCGGGAGAGCTGACCGTTCGCTGTATCCAAGTAATCGCTGAAACCCACGATGTCAAAACCTTTCGCTTTGTCGCCGAACCAACCGTGCCGTTCTCCTATAAGCCTGGGCAGTTTGTGACCTTAGATTTAGAAATTGAAGGGAAAAGGGTGATGCGTTCCTACTCGATTTCCTCGACTCCTTCCCGTCCTCATATTTTAGAAATTACCGTTAAGCGAGTTCCACCTCCAACTGATGTAGCCGATGCTCCACCAGGGTTAGTTTCTAACTGGTTGCAGGATAACATTAGCGTTGGCTCTCAAGTCAAATTAACGGGTTCGATGGGTCAATTTACCTGTGTTGATCGCCCAGCTCAAAAACTGCTGTTCATTTCGGCTGGCAGTGGGATTACGCCCATGATGTCAATGTCGCGGTGGCTCTGTGACACGGGAGCTGAGGTCGATGTTGTCTTTATCCATAGTGCCCGCAGTCCCCGCGATCTGATTTTTTGGCACGAATTAGAGTCGATGGCAGCGCGGTATGCCAATTTTAAGTTGGCAGTTACGACAACTCGAAAAGAACCAGGTCAAGCATGGTTTGGATACACGGGCAGACTGAATGAATTGATGTTGCAAGCGATCGCCCCTGATTTGCGGGAGCGCACAGTTTATATCTGTGGACCCAATCCTTTTAGGGAGGGGGTTAAAACCATGCTGGAAACACTCTTGTTCCCAATAGAAAACTACCACGAAGAGAGCTTTGGTAGTCCGAAAAGAAAGCTATCTGTGAAGGAAAAACGGGGAGATGAGGAGACTATAGTAGGGAAAGCAGGGGGAGCTTCGGGAGCAGGGGAAGCAGGGGAAGCAGAGGAGCGAGAAAATATTAACTCTGTTAAGGCAACTGAGTGTAAATCGCCTGTGGTAGTCTTTAACAAGTTAGGTAAAGAGATCGCCAGTGATGAAGAAGACACCATTCTAGAAATTGCCGAACAAGAAGGGATCGAACTTCCTTTTGGCTGTCGCATGGGAGCTTGTGGTGCCTGTAAGCTGCCTCTATTGGAAGGAGAGGTTAGTTATGATGACGAACCTTCTTGTGAACCAGGGCATCTTCTCACCTGTATTGCCAAACCTCTGGGAAGAATTGTAGTTGAAGCTTAACAAAGTTACCAATTATCCGTTTGTTTGTTGGCAAAAATTCATCTCATCGGTAAAGCATTGGCGGTACTCGGCTATGCCTAGATATATCCGCCTCGCTTTGTCCAAGCTAATGCGATCGTTCAACATATTAATTATGTGATTGGCATGAGCGACGAGATTAGAGACGATGCGGCGATCGCTTTTGCCACGGGTTTTTATCGGGCATTGGGCTGGGGGAAATCAATTGAAGAGGCTTACAAGTTTGGTCGCAACACGATTCAAATTCAGATTGCTAAGGCTAATACTTCCCGTTCCCGTAGCTCTGGAGCAAGTCGCAAGCTAGTAGCTGTAGATGTCGCCGAGCAAGTTATTATTCCAGAACACTTAAAACCAGTTCTGAAGAGGAAGTCACCTCTGACTCTGTTCCCATCAGAAGTGGCATCGACTCCCTTGGTTGAAGCTCCAGATTCATCCACTCAATCTAATATTCCCCCCGAACTAATCGCAGCAGTGGAAGCAGAAGAGCGTTACAAAGGATATCGAGAACAGGCAAGAGAGACTTGGGATGAGTTTGGGCAATCCAATCTGGTTGAGAGAGAACCCATCAATCAAAATGAATATCGTCAGCGCAAAGCCTTAGTAAACAAAGTCAAACAATTCTGGATCGAAGGCTTTCTCAAGCCTTCTCTCTATGCTAATTCTGCCATTAACCTCGATTGGAAAAATAGTCCCGATGCGGTACTGCGTCCTTTTGCAGGAATGGAAGAGATCCCAGTAGAATTGGACGAATCTTTTGAAGAACTACAGCCAACAGATATCTTGAGTCAAACGGGACAAGGCAAAACCCTGTTAATTCTGGGCGAACCTGGTGCGGGAAAAACCATCACTCTGTTGCAACTGGCGGAAAAACTGGTCAATCAAACTGAACAAGATTTAACCAAGCCCATTCCCGTGGTGTTTAACTTATCTTCTTGGGGACAAAAGCAGCAACCAATTGAAAAATGGTTAATCGAAGAATTTAAAGACAAATATCAAGTTCCCCAGACTCGGAGCGAGCCTTGGCTCAAACAGGAACAACTGATTTTACTTCTTGATGGGTTAGATGAAGTACAAGCAAAAAAACGCAATGCTTGTGTTCGGACTTTAAATCAATTTATTGCCACTCATAACGTTACCGAGATGGTGGTCTGTAGTCGAGTCAAAGATTATGAAGCCCTGAGCGAACGCTTACAACTCAGTAGTGCGATTTGCATTAAACCTCTTTCGCCCAAACAAGTATAAAGTTTTTTAACCAAAGCAGGTGATTCACTGGCTGGTTTAAAGACGCTGTTGCAACAGGAGCGAGAACTGGAACAATTTGCCCAAACACCGCTAATTCTCAACATCATGAGTATGGCGTATCAAGGTTGGTCAGCAGAGAAATTATTACAGCAGTTTCGCACCAGCGAAGATCGCTATCGACACTTGTTTGATAGTTACATCGAGCGAATGTTACGTCTCCCTTTCCGCACGTCAAAATGTAATACGTGTTGATTATGTTTCTGCCTCAGTTGAGCGATCGCTATTAGCGAAGATTTTCTGAGTACAAATATGTAAAAAAACTGAGAAACTTTCGACTTTTGATCTTAAAAGGCGATCGAGACCCAAGAAAATATGGCGATGACAACTTATTTTCATTAAATCTAATTTGTTGAGAATAAGCAGACGAAAAAATATTTTAGTTGTTTTTTTTAAGGTTAAAAATTTTCAATAAAACCCAGAAATATTAGCCAGATAAAATATAATATTTTTGACAAAACTGGGAGAAATAATTAAGAGTTTCAAGTCTTGAAT
>CAYMWC010000284.1:0-6817 GCA_964393695.1 uncultured Pleurocapsa sp. | reverse complement strand
TGTCTTTATGAAAAAAGCAATTAATTGTTGTATTGCTTAATAATTCCTTCATAATCTCAAAGAGACAGCGATCGCAATCAAAGAAAATTGTGATCTGATCCCAATTAGAAGCAAGAATCCAATTTAACGATGGATGAGAATTTGGAAAAGGCGATTGCTATCAGCAGCAGTTACAGTAAAGCCTAGGTTCTCGTATTGCAGCTTTTCTCCCTGATGAGGTATTTTTTGCCATTGTTCTAGCAGAAATCCGCCCAGGGTATTGTAATTATCCGCTAGGGGGAGATCTAAGTCCAGTTGTTCATTCACTTCTTCCAGATTCATTTGTGCCGAAACCAAAAAAGTATTTTCATCTAGCTGTTGGATTGCTTCAATACCTGTTTCGAGATCATGACCTGCATCACCAACAATCTCAGCAATTAAATCATGTAAAGTAATTAAACCAGCAGTCCCACCAAATTCATCGATAACGATCGCCATTTTTTGTTGCGATCGCTGCATTGAAGGTAATAATTCATTGAGAGATGTAGATTCAGGAATAAAACTCGCAGGTTCAACCCAAGGCGCGATCGTTGAATCATTAGTTATTTCTCCCGTAGATAGTGGCGCAGATAATTTTTTGTAGTGAATAATTCCGCGAATGTCATCTAAAGATTCCCCGATCACAGGATAACCAGAATAGCCTGTTTTAGTAATAGTTTCTAATAACTCACTAAAAGTAGTAGTTAAAGACAGAAAAACAATATCAGTGCGGGGGATCATGATCTCTTCAGCCGTGTCATCCCGAAATTCAAAGACATTTTTAAGTAGCTGCCTTTCTTCTGCTTCTAAACCAATTGATTCTCTGTCTGTGGCAATAATTAGCTGTAATTCTTCTAAGGTAACTTTTTCATACAATCCCTGACCACTATATTCAACTCCTACAAGTTTAAGTAATAAACGGGTAGATAAATTTAAAATGGCGACAAAAGGTCGAAAAATACGCGCAATTGCCAGACTAGGAGGCCCAAAAAACCGTGCTAGTTGCTCAGGGTACATTAATGCCACAGACTTAGGACAAAGTTCACCTAAGACAATTTGGAGGTATGCCAAGCTGATAAAAGCTAGGGGTAAAGCAATAGAATGGGCGATCGCTTCTGATACGTAGGCAGGTAAAGGCAGATTTTGAATAAGAGTGACAAAGGAAACTGCCATTGTTTTTTCTCCTACCCATCCCAAAGCCAGACTAGATAAGGTAATACCAAGTTGGGTAGTGGATAAAAGACGATCAATACTTCTTTGGAGAGACTGTACAGTTTGAGCTTGAAGATCTCCGTCTTTAACTAGTTGACTGATACGAGAGCGACGAACCGAAACAATCGAAAACTCTGCGGTAACGAAGAAAGCATTAATCGCAATGAGTAAAAATACACCAACAAATGTTAACAATAAATTTTGCTCAACCATCGATTAGCTAAGGATGAGTAACAATATCAGATCTTGCTGCATCGTAGATTTGGCGTTCATTGGTTCTGGTTATTAATCAAGTTATACATTTTTACTAAAATATCTTGTTCCTTGATAATTTTTAAGCCTTTATGCTCCCCACCCAAGGGTTTCTGATTTTTGGTATCATCGTCAAAATTAATATCTGGTTGAGTTACTACTTTTAGGGCTTCTCGACCCATAAAAGAGCCAACGTAAGCACTAACTATACCAGCTACTAACATCATAAGGAATAAAAAAATTGTCAGCCACAAGTTAACTCTAATTTTCATGCGATCGCCATTATTTTAAAATAGATATTGTCAAAGATACTAGATTTACTAATATAATGGTCTACTGAAGCCAAGAAAATACCCAGGGTTGGCCGAGCGGTTTAGGCAACAAACTCATAATTTGTGCAAGGCAGGTTCAACTCCTGCACCCTGGATAGAACAATAAGAATGTTTATTTAATGGCACTATAACTAGGATTTTCCCTCAGAGAAGTATCATAAGGATTATCTAGATCTCTAGTTACCATAGGCATTCCTGTTTCTGCTTGTTTATTCATTGCTTCTTCATAGAGAGCATCTACTTTTCTGCCATCAACGGTAATATGCTGGTCAGCAAATCCTGTTAAACCCAAAATAGCGTTCATCTGACCAAAAATAGTACTTTGTTCAAAAGCATTTTTACCTCTAGTAAAATAAGCATCTTTAAATGCTTCATCGAGAGATTTCATTTCTGCTTTAACTTCAAGAGAAAATAAACTAGCAACAGTAGCTATTACCAAGACTGCACTTAATTTAGTAAACTTAATAGACATTACTTTACTGTTATTTATGAATTAACTTCTGCTCAATCCTAGCTGAAGATTTAGTGAAAGAACAGTCCATAATTAGCTTTTCACCTCAGAATTTATGAACACAAACCAGACTTATAACTTATCTTTAGCTAAAGCTGACACTGAAAGTCTACGACAAGTTTTATTGGATTTAATTATTAAATATGCCTACGTAAAAGGAGATTTTATTCTGTCTTCTGGGGCAAAAAGTTCTTACTATATTAATTGTAAACAGGTAACTTTAAGAGCAGAAGGCGCATTAGCTTTAGGTCGCTTGCTGTTTCAACTCTTACCTCCAGATACCGCAGCCGTCGCTGGTCTTACCCTGGGTGCAGATCCAATGGTTACGGCTGTAAGTCTTGTTTCTGCTTGGTCTAGTAAGCCGATTCCTGCTTTAATTATTCGCAAACAACCCAAAGGACACGGAACACAAGCTTATATTGAGGGCCCATCTTTAGCATCGGGGGCAAAAGTCGTTGTTTTGGAAGATGTCGTTACTACAGGTGGTTCAGCACTCACGGCGGTAGAAAGATTACAAGCTGCTGGCTATCAAGTATCCCAAATTCTAGCTTTGGTAGATCGAGAACAAGGAGGAAAAGAGTTATACCAGTCGAAAGGCATTGAGTTCCAGGCTTTGTTTTCAATTAAAGACATTCAGCAATACTCAAGTTAACAGTCATCAGTCATTAAAAGGATATTTAGTTAAGAGCTTATAGCTTATTTAAAAGACTTTACTTTTTGTTATACAGAGCGAGAAGGTTATTAGTTAAGCTAAAGGAGTAATCATCATGTTTATATTCTTATGGAAGTTATTTCCTCTCGTACTTCTAAGCCCATAAGCTGGTCAACAGTGATCATGTTTGTTTTGGGATTTTGGCTTAGTGGTAGCTTAATTTTTGATTGCCTAGTTGTGCCTGGAATGTTAACTACAGGTATGATGAACGAATCAGGTTTTGCTAGTGCTGCCTACGTGATTTTTGGTACTTTTAATCATCTGGAATTATTGTGCGCTGCCACTGTTTTAGCTGGATGTTTTGTGTACCGTTATGGTTATCATTTAACTAATCAAATCAATCGTCAATCGATTTTAGCAGCAGCTATTTTATTAGTTATATCTTTAGCTTATACCTATATTTTTACTCCGCAAATGAGCAGTATCGGTATGTCTTTAGATATGTTTGCTACCACAGAAACTATTTCAAGCTCGATGGCAGTAATGCACATAATTTATTGGAGTATGGAAATTACTAAGTTAGTAGCTGCTACTGCTTTATTACGCACTTTCTATCGTAATTCCTGTAGGTTAGTTTAATTATTGATTATTACTTCTAAACGATGGAATATGAATTAGTAGGGATAATTTTTTTTATTCCTTATCCTTCATCTTTCATCGTTTTGTGTTGTTGCACTAAATCTTTTTTAATTTTTTGTTGACAAATCCACCAAAAATAGATTGTTAAATTAATTAAGCCAATCAACTTAGTACCATCTTCTAACATGGCATGAATACCGCGACTACTAATAGGTGCAATGTCGATCGCACTAGAAAAGCCAAACAAACAAAAAGATATTAATAAAGGTATATAAGGAGTTTGGCGAATAGTACGACGAAACACCCAAGCATAGGTAATTAGTAATAAACCATAAAGCAGATAAACTCCCAATTTAACTAGCTGACAAGTTCCAAAAAAGACGCATAAAATTAAAGTTAAACGAAAGCGATCGTCAATAAATAGCAATAGCATTACTAGCGCGCTAGCAAACAAAAAGATTTGAAAACGACGGCTGGATCGAGACAGTAAAAAAGCAGAAAAAAGGCAGATAGAAATCGCCGTACACCACATTATTTCTGAAATACTTGTAAACCAGCCTAAATAAAAAATACGAATATAAAAAGGATCACTAAAAAGATTTTCTATACTCGTGCCTTTACTTTTGACTCTGGCATAAATACTTAGTAAACTCAGAATCACAATGGTTATTAGATTTAACCAGATTAAGATGGGAATAGTGTTAAAATGCTGCCTTCCTTTATTTAGCCAAGATCTCAATGTAGGAAAAGCGGTAATTTTTTTTCTCATTATTAGCAATCCAAATTTTTGCAACTGATAAATATGCAATTTAAATGCGCTTTAGCTTATCATTCTCCATACTACTCAAAGTAAAAAGTAAAAATGTGTTAATCCACTTCTAAAAGCAGGAGTTTGCCTATCTTTGACTATGAATCTTAAACGCTTTATTTCCCTACTCATTAGCGTTGCTATTTTACTGTACCTATACACTCAGATTGATGTGGTCAATCTTGTTCAAGTCTTGCAAGATTGCGATCGCCTATTATTAACCATCAGTTTAGCTATGGTAATTCCTATTACTTTAATTACCGCTTGGCGTTTACAGCAGTTAGTACCCCAACGCAGTTTAGGCTTACTGGAGGCAAATCGTTTGATTTTAGGCGCAAGTCTTCTAAATATGGTTTTACCTTCCAAAATGGGAGATATTGCCAAGGCTTATTTTATGGCTGAACGTTCTAATTTAAGTGGTAGTTTGGCTCTAGCAATTTCTATTTTTGAAAAGGCTTCTGACTTACTTTCTTTATTACTTTGGTGTGTATTTGGCTTAATTTTATATCCTGCCAAAGATAGTTTATTTTGGACTATGACTGGAGGAGTTGCGCTCGGATTAACTTTAGGGTTGTTGCTACTATGTTCTCAAAAATTTGCCAATTTATTTTTTAATTTAACTATTAATTTAGCTCCTAAATCTCTCAAAATTAAACTTCAGAAAATGCAAACTTCCTGGTCAGAAATGCATAATTATTTTTGGTGCGATCGCCAGAATTTATTCTTAATTACTAGCACTTCAATTTTTATTTGGTTTTTACATTTATTGCAAATTTGGCTCTTTATCCTAGCTCTCAAAGCTTTTACTCCTTTTATCATTAGTTTAGCTCTGTCTCCCCTTTCAATCTTAGCTGGACTACTACCTCTGACCTTTGCAGGTATTGGTACTCGTGATGCAGCCATAATTTACTTCTATCAAGATTACTTGAGCGAAGCGACAGGAGCAGCTTTAGGTTTGCTGTGTACCAGTCGTTACTTTATACCTGCTTTGATTGGCTTACCTTTTCTGGGACAAATGTTAGGAGCGATCAAAAAAGAATAAAAAATTCTTAAACGGTAAGCTAGAAGCAGCAATGATGAATTAATAGTTAATAATGAAAGATAATAATTCAATTTTCAATTAAGTCCGACATTTTATGACTACAGAATCCCTTACTTGGCAACAATTAGCAAACCTTACTGATTTTAAAATTGATACCGTTAACGGTGCTACTAATTCTCAAGCTACCTTACGTTTATTTGGACAAACAGAAGCAGATATCCGTGTAACCTTATATCGAGATAATCATGCTTGGTGTCCCTACTGTCAAAAAATTTGGCTCTGGCTGGAAGAGAAGCAGATTCCCTATCGTATCCAAAAGGTGACAATGTTCTGCTATGGCAAAAAAGAAAGCTGGTATAAACAGAAAGTTCCTTCAGGAATGTTACCAGCAGTGGAACTAGACGGCACAATAATTACTGAAAGCGATGATATTTTAATTGCTTTAGAAGAAGTTTTTGGTGTTTTGTATCTTGGTATGCAAGATCCTAAAATAATACCTCTACGGCGACTTGAACGCCTATTATTTAGAGCCTGGTGTAGTTGGCTTTGTTATCGGACGATGTTTCCTGGACAAGAAGAAGGTAATAAAAAACAGTTTATCGAAATAGTAGAAATGGTAGAAGAGGCTTTGGCTAGCACCCCAGGAGCATACTTTTTGCCAGAATTTAGCACTGCTGATATTGTCTTTATTCCCTATGTAGAACGAATGAATGCCAGCCTTTACTATTACAAAGGCTATTCTCTTAGAGAAGACAATCCTCGTCTCGCTGCTTGGTTTGATGCTCTAGAAAGCCGAGCCACCTATCGCGGTACACAAAGCGATTTTCATACGCACGTTCATGATTTACCCCCCCAAATGGGCGGATGTTATGCTAACGGCGAATCTCAAACACGAATCAACCAGACAAGAGTAGATTGTGGTGATTGGTTCAAACTCCCCGATGTCAACTATCCTGAACCTCAGAACTCTCGTGCTGAAGCTCTCCAAAGAGTAATTAAACACCGCGCCAATATTATTAAAGTTAATCCTGCCAAAGAGCAATTATTTGATGAGGCTCTACGATGCGCTTTAACTAATATGATGACCGAAAAAATCTGTACCCCACCTCCAGGCTCGGATGCAGCCCTGCGCTACCTACGAGACAGAATCAATGTACCTAGAGATATGTCGATTTATGCTGCTAAAAGACTACGGGAATCATTAGAAAAAACGGCTGCTTTAGTTGGCGATCGCCAACCAGAACCAATTTCTGTCAGACATCGTTACGATCAAAATCCTACTAACTTTAATTAGTAACTAGTCCTTAATATCAATTTAAGAAGGTAGGGATAAACATATCTTAATTTATCC
>CAYMWC010000283.1:0-6828 GCA_964393695.1 uncultured Pleurocapsa sp. | reverse complement strand
AATCGGCTAAAATATTCATCAACTCTTGAGTTTGATTGGTGTAATGATATTGAATGTAATCTCCAAAGCAATTTTTATAACTGCGATAGTACTGGTCAAAAAGTTTTTGTTCTTTTCCACCTATGAGATCTTCTTCAAACCAAGCTGCTAAAAATTCAGCAATGGTAGTCATTTTATTCCAGTCGGGCAGAGTTACTCGATTCAATTGTGACATGGTGAATATCTCCTTGAATTAGATGTTTTAATATTATTAATTTTAAAAAAAATTGTTGTAAATTTTTGCCATACATGGTGTTACTTTATTAGTTGTCAACTAAACTTTACTCTAGAATTGCTTTTTGGGTACTATTTTTTAGAGAAATTTTAACTCCAAAAATAAGTAAAAAGAATAATGAACCTAAAACCCAAAAATTGGTTTGTAAAAAGATTTTTGGATCTCCAGAGGCTAAAAAATCACACCAAGCTTGGGCTATTGTTACGTAAATAAAAGGTATCCAGCAAATTTTATATAAATGTCGTTGCAAAATAGTATGTAAATAACGACCAAGCCAGCCATAAAAGAAACTAAAAATTATTACTCCTATCCAAGACCAACTATAAATACAAGCAGCAATAAAACCAGCGGGAATTGTATATTCATGATGTCCGAGCAAATAGGTACTATTAATAGCAGAAACATTCAATGGAATCTCAACTTCAATCAAACGCTCTGGAATAAAAGAACTAAATCCATAAAACCAATCGCTGAACAACCGCATTGAATAATGTCGATCACAAGCTGCATATAATGATATAAATCCATAACTAAAAACTGCAATCAAGTTCATCAAAAAATTACCTTCATTTTTTGATGCTACTGCTTCTTGAAAGCGATTTATTACTTCTACATATCCACCTTGAGAAAGTCCTGAAAGACTGTAAAACAAAATTTTTCCATAAACAATAAATAAAATAATGACAATTAATAAAGGAATAACAATAACAATGGCAAATTTTCTTTTATACAGTAAATAAGCTAAATAAAAGTTGATTATAGCCAAAATCATTGTCGCTCTAGCACTAACCATAAGTGACGCTATTAAACATCCCGCGATCGCTAAAATAAACAATAGCCATAGCTGAATTTTTCCCTGTTGATTTTTCTTAATAAATAATGAGCTAGCTAATAGATAAGCAGCAAAATAAATAAAGTAAACTAACCGAACAAAAAAAGCGAAAGCTTGCACTTCTACAGCTTGAGAACGGATTATGTTAGCTTGGGAAATTGTTTCTACTATACCTCCATACTGAGAACCATAAATATATATAGAAATCCAACCCAAACATAAAATTCCGACAGAAATATACCAAAAAGTTCGCTCAGAGCGGCTAGTTATTGTGACAATGTTGCCAAACTTTTGTGCTGAAGGAGCATAATAACCTAATATAACCAAACAATAAGTTAGATATATACTTAAAGGAACTTGCCAATTGTATTGTAAATTATGATTGTTTAATTTAAGAATTTCTGTATTAATAATTAAATTGTGATCGGCAGTAATATTGGCAATAAAATATCCAGGTAAAGGATAAAGTAAAATAAAAAACAAATGAAATAGACTTAAAAAATCAAATTTACTATCTTTATAACGGGTTAATTCAAAGATAATAATAAAAACTATTAGTCCTGCATACAAAATTGATAGCAAAGTATATTTCTCCTTGATATTATAAGTTTACTCATCAGCAAATCTTCTCGATTAACTGCAAATATTTAGTTACAGAACTGTCTACGTCAAAATCTTGCGCTCGCTTGATTAATCTTTCCTTAGTTGGAAAATTGTGTAAAATATCAGTCATTGCCTTAGCTAAAGCATCGCAATCTCCTAAACCCACTAAAGTTCCATATTCTCCTTTAGCTAATATTTCTTCTGGACCATTAGGGCAATTAGTAGTTACTACAGGACAACCACAAGCTAAAGCTTCAATTAGTACTGTAGGTAAACCTTCCCAACGAGAAGACAAAACAAAGGCACTAGCAGCTTTTAAATAAGCATAGGGATTATCAACAAAACCAGGTAAAGATACTGATTCAGCAATACCCAAATCTCTTGCAAGAGTTTCTAGTTCTGCTCTTAATTCACCTTCACCCAAGATTATGAGTCGAGCTTCTAATTCTTCTCTAACCTTGGCAAAACTCTTCAATAAAGTGGAAAAGTCTTTTTGTAGAGTCAATCTACCGATAGATAAAAAAACTGGTGGAGAATCAGGCTGTAACCAAGGTTCATCAATAGATTCATTAGCTTGAGTTAACAAGCGCTGATCGACAATAGGATTATAGATTGTCTGTACGCTGTTAAGTGGTAAATCTAAAACAATTTCTAAATCTCTAGCTGCTCCTAGAGAAACAGTGACAACAGCATTGGCATTTGGATATAGCCATTTCATCATTGATTTAACTAAATTAGCCCGCCATAGAGCAGAGCGAGCTACCGATAAGGTATTGTGTTCAACTACTACTACAGGGGTATTTGTGCCTGATAAATAGTTAGCAATTAAAGCAATAACATTGGCATGACCTAAATGAGAAATTAAAACTCGTGGGCGATGAGTACGCAAATATCCCACTAAAGGTAAAATAGCTTTAATCACACGTCCAGCTTTTAAATCTATTATTTTTACGGTGGAAGGTACTCGATCTAAGTAAGGTCCTTTAGCAGATGCCAAAACTAAATTTAAAGGTAAGTTTTTAGTAGTCATTCCCTCTAAAAGATTAAGAACTACTCTTTCTGCCCCACCCCCATACATTGCTGGTATAAAAAAAGCGATCTCTTTATTCATCTTCAACTACTATTGATTTGCTAGAAACTATTGAAGTAAGTAAATCTTTCCATTGATCGATAATAGTATCGAGTTCAAATCGACTTAAAGATTGGCTGGCTTTAGCAGCTAGCTGCATTCTGCGTTGTGGCTCGGACATTAACTTAGCCATGGCTTGAGCTAATTGATCTGGCTGTTGGTTAGAAACTAAAATTCCATTTTCGCCGTTGGTAATAATTTCTCTCGGTCCACTAGGACAGTCAGTAGAGATTACAGGTAAATTACAAGCCATAGCCTCAATGATTACATTGCCAAAACCTTCGTAACGGGAAGATAAAACAAACAAATGCGATCGCTTTAGAATTGGGAAAGGGTTACTAACTAAACCAGGCATTAGCACTCGCTTTTGTAGTCCCAACTTATCTCTTTGTGCTTCTAATTGTTGTCGCTGTTGTCCTTCTCCTAAAATGATTAATTGCCAATCTGGATATTGAGGAGCAATTTGAGCAAAAGCAGCTAGTAAAATATCAAAACCTTTTTGCTCGGTCAACCTACCCATTGCTACTATTATTTTTTGATTGGGATTTAGTTGTGGCAATAATTTTGTCTCAGTTACAGATTCGGATTTTACTGCTAGAGGATTGTAAATTACTTGACGGCGATCGCTTTTTAACCAATTCCAATGGTGATCTACTCCCTGGCTACAGCTAACTACTTTAGTAGCAGCAGGATAAGTTAAACGTCTAAGCAAATTCCACTGGTGGCCGATATTATTTTGAGTCGGATCGTTTTGTTCTGATACTATAATCGGGTATTTACTTCCCCAACTAGCAATTAAAGTCAAGATATTAGTTTTATCTAAAAAAGAAATAACTAAGTCAGGTTGTAAAGAGTTCATTGCTTGTCTTAGAGTTTGTAAACGGGCAAGATTATTTCTAATTGCTTGTCTTAAATTTGGAGAATCTTTAGCAACTTTCAAAGAAATTCTTTTGATAGTATCTGGTAACTGATAAAAGTCAACTTCCCGACCAAATAATGTGATTAAACTTACTTGATATTGTCTTTTAACCAATCCTTCTGCCAATAAAACTGCTGCTCTTTGTGCGCCTCCTCCACCTAAAGAATCAATAACGATTGTGATTTTCATTGCTTAATTTCATCTGAGTTGTTTTTTCGAGTAACTTTTTATGAGTAAATAATAAAGCAAAGCTAAAGGAAAAAATATAGACAATGCTAGTAGATAAAGCAATTCCCTGAATGCCAATTGCTTTGACCAATAGATAGTTTAAGACTATGTTAATGGTTAAATTAGATGCAGATAGCCAAAATAAAATTTGATTTTGATTTAAAGCATTAATCAACTTGACTATTAAAATATTCGCTATATAGAAAGGTATTTGCAAGGCATAAAAGTTTTGAATAGTAGCAACTATATGGGTATCATAAGAATTAAAAGAACCTCTTTCAAACATCAATCTGACTATAGGTTCGGAAAAAATAATTAAACTAATTGATAACGGAATTGTCACTGCAAAAATTAAAGCTAAATATTTGCGTAAAGTACCTTGTAAATTCAACCAATTATCTGTGGCAATCATTTTAGAAAAATAAGGAATTACTGCTGTACCTAAAGCCGTAGTCATCAAACTAATCGGAGAAGCAATCAATCTATTACTGTAATTAAGGGCAGCAACACTTCCAGGGGCTA
Source organism: uncultured Pleurocapsa sp. (assembly GCA_964393695.1). Classification (GTDB taxonomy): domain Bacteria; phylum Cyanobacteriota; class Cyanobacteriia; order Cyanobacteriales; family Xenococcaceae; genus Waterburya. The sequence continues at coordinate 2,321 of CAYMWC010000283.1, read as the reverse complement.
GCATTGCCGCCATAGATTGATCGATAGGCATCGCACTACAAATTAATAATGCTCCTGTTGCGGTAGGCACGTATTGACCGATTACTTGACGCAAATTAGAATCAAACCCGAACCAAAGAGGGCGTATGGGAATTTTTTGTCGTTTTAAAACCGATCCTAAAAGAATTAATTCTAGTAATGTACCGATTACCAAACCAATAGCCAGGGCAAAAACTCCCCAGACAGGAAAGAGTAGTAATAACAAAATACTAATTCCAGGAATAATAACAGGCGTAATTGCAACTAAGGCGAATTTTTCTCCAGCGTTTAATACTGCTCCCCACAGAGTTTTAATCCCACTTAAAACAATAATAGGCGCAAGAAACCATAATAATTTTAGAGTCAAGTTTAATTGTTCTTCAGAAAAGCCCGAGGCGATCACCCTAAGATATAAAGGAGCAGTGCTGGCAATAATACAGGTAGCTAAGATCAACAAAATAATACTGCAAAATGTTGCGCTAGCAAAAAGTTGATGTGCAGCTTGATTACCTTCTTTATTTCTGACACGAATATAATTCGGAATCAATGCTGCATTAAGAGACTCGGCAATAACATTAATCGCAAAACTGGGAACAATTAAAGCAATTAAAAATGCGTCGAGTCGTTCGTTTGTTCCAAATCGCCAGGCCACTATGACTTCTTTAGCGATCGCAGCTAGTTTAACTCCAGTAGTAAATATAGCTACAATAAACACAGCACCAAAAATTTGGCGATTAATTGAACCTTGAGTTAATTTGTGCCAATAACTCAGCCAGGATTTATTCATTACTTCCTCTCTGGCGTAAGCGAAAATAGTTTTGATTGTTATGACTATCGTATTTTTGCTTTGGAATAATGACAGTTTGTTTGAGATAGTTATAACCAGTTGTTGATTCCCAAATATCTTGGTTGGCGAAACGAATTGAATATTCGGGACGATTGTACAATTTAGGATGAGAATCCGGTAAATTCAAGAGAATTTGGTACTCACCAGGAAGAAGTTCTGGAGGTAATTTAGCTAGAATTTTAACAGTATTTTTGGTATTTGGTTGCCAAAACCGAGGATTTTCTGATGTGGGGAAATAATACTCGTTACCTGTAGACTGATGACGCAAAATAACTTCCAATTTTCGGGGATTATAAAGACTACCCCAACCATCATTAGCTGTGGTAAATTCGATATCTAATACTCCTAGAGCGATCGCTTTTTGATTGAGCTTTGATTCTGTTAAACGAAAGCGATACCCCAAACGACGACTAATTTCTGAAAGACATCCTTGTTGCTGCCAATTCTGAAAAATGCCATGTAAATCGTGTTTTGGAGGATAGTAATTTAAAGCACTCCAACGCATTTGCGCTAACTCTTCTAAAGTGCGATCGCATTGAGTCATAATTGGATTATTGTTACATAACTCACCTCCCTGAACTACATAGAGATTGTCTTGTTGCAAAAATGCTTTTTGTTGGGCAATTTTTAGGGGTTGAGTGCTGCTATAAGTACCACCATCATCAACGCTAGCTAAAAAACAGTCATTATGAGCTCCAATTCTGGCTTTTTTACTGCCATTAAATGCAGACAATGCATTGAGAGGAAAAGTGTCGCCAAGAGCATCTCGTTTATGATGACTATAACGAATCGCTATCATACGTTCGGGTGGTAAAACCGACAAAATACGCTCTAATATGTTTCTTCTGGCTTCGGGGTTTTCTGCCAAACCATTGGTAGATTTATTCCATTCTCCCCAGTAACCGATAAACCCAGCTTCCATATAAGCAATTGCATAATAGTAATTTTGGAAGATTGGTTTTAACTGCTTTATATGAGAAATAATTTGTGCCTCAGAAGCATCTTCTCCTCCTCCTTTCCAGTTGTAGGAAAAGCGCAAAATTAATTTAACTCCTGCCATACTAGCAGTAGCTAAATCAGCTTCTAGCTTTTGTAAAAATGATTCTGATAAATGTCGCTCCCTAAATTCTGACAGTAAATAAATACGACGGATTAAAGTGATATTTTGCTTTCTTAGGTCTTGTAATTCCGATAAACTTAAAGCCGGTCGTGGTTGATTACCCCAAGGATCTAAACCGATGTAAAAACCACGTTCTGGATTAGGGAAATCAAGTTCACTCGCTTGATAATATTGAGGAACTACAGAATTAGTATTTGCTGTTGTCTGACCCGTCAACAAGGCGATCGCACTTAACATTAAACTGAGTTTTCCTAACTCACGCAGCTTGAGTCTCAATGCCATAACTAATTTTGCTCCAGGTGTAAACTGACAATTTTTTGGTTTTTCAGCAACTCT
>CAYMWC010000282.1:0-6896 GCA_964393695.1 uncultured Pleurocapsa sp. | reverse complement strand
TCTGACTTCTGTACGGGCGATTCGCGAATCGCCCCTACTTCTGACTTCTGACTTCACTAAACCAGGGTTTTAGAGACTTATGCAAGAAATAAATGCAGACATGATTTATCAACATCAGTGGCGGACTGGCTTTTTAGCTACTACCTCCATCGGCATTGGTCTGGCTACTTTGTATACATTAATTGCACCCACAGCAGGTAATCGTCCCGTATCTTCTTTTGAATTTCCTGATCGCATTCCTCTTAATTCTTGGCAACAAGTAGATAGCAAATCTGGGATTAACTCTCTTTCTAGTCCTCCAAAACCAGCCCAAAAATCCCAAGAGTTCGTACAGTCTGCTCACGATTATCACTATTCTCAAAACGGTAGTGATTTGCAAGTAGAAGTACGTTACCTAGTTGGTACTAGAGGCGATGTCAATAGCTATTTAGACCAATATACCGAAATTCCTCCAAAGGCGATTAAGTCCCAAAAAATTGAGCAGCTAGAAGATGTGGGTTATTATACTTTATTGACCAGTGGCGATCGCGCTTATCTTAGTAGCTGTATTAGCTCTCGTAGCCTCAGCAGTGCCACTCAAAAGCAATTTTCTGAAAATCGCGACAGTAGTGACTTTCAACCCCAAGTTTGGCTAAATTGGCTGCAAGGAACAGCCAGTATTCGCGATCGTCGCTGTTTGTGGACGCACCTATCTACAACCATCCCTAAATCTGACCCCAAAATAGCCTATGAAACACTAGAAACAGCATGGATTGATTGGTATCAGTGGTGGTTACCTCGCTTCCCCAGCCTGTAATTCTACCAAAGATGCAACTATACTAGACAAGTTTAAATTTAGAGACAGTGTGAGATTAAACCATGAATATTACTCAAGATCGGCAAGTATTCTCTTCTGGTATTTTGCGATTAGTCGGCTATGGCTTATTAGTAATGGCTTTCGTGGACATGTTATTTTTATTAATTCCACCGCAGTTAATGAATCCCGTCTGGGAGTTTCAAACTATGGGCGCGATTATTGAAAGAATTCCCGTTACTTTGTTGGGGATAGTCTTAGTCTATTACGGAGAAAGAAGCGATCGCGCACCCATAGAGAAATTTATCTTAAAATGGTTATCTTGGCTATCTTTAGTAGTAGCAATACTATTGGTACTGATGATTCCCTTAAGTATTACCGATAGTTTTCGCATCTATTACCAACACAATGCTCAAGTTAACCACCAATTTGTGGGACAAATAGATACTATTCAAGATTTTAAAGAGAAGCTTAAAACAGCTAATTCTTTAGAAGCAATTGGAACAGTTTTACAACAAAAAACTGAGCAGCAAATTAATATTCCTGATTCAGTTGATATCAAAAAGCTTAAATCAGATATCGAGAAAAATCTCCAAACAAATCAAGAAAATCTTCGCGCTCAAGCCAAATCTCTTCGTACTGAGAAGAGATCCGTCTTATTAAAGAATTGTCTTAAGTGGAATCTCGGAGCTTTGATTTCATCTATTTTATTTTTTTTCATCTGGAAAAGTACTCTCTGGGCAAGATTGGCTACAGATTTAGAGGACGAATAAAAACTGGGAATTAGTCACTTTAATTTGAGATTAATTTAAAGATTAAGTTGAAGATAAATTAGTAGAATTACTGAAGCACTTTAACAGAAAAATATTTAGTATAAATGAGCAAGTAAAGGGAGATTTTTCTATCAGTATTTTCTACGTTTAACTTTAACTATAACGTTCTATACATCCTCTATTTGGTGTAATTTTTATAGACCAAATTAAATATGAGCAACTCAATAATCAAGCCAGAAGTAATCGATCTAAGCTCCTTGAATTCTCAGGAAACAGGGTTTTCACTTACAGAATTAAAGCAAATTGTTTATCGTCGATGGAAGCCAGCTTTAGCCGTATCGATAGTTGCTTTTACGGGATTATTTTTGAAGACAGTTTTAGAAACTCCAGAATATCTTTCAGAAACTCAGATTCTGTTAGAAAACGAAAAAACCAAAAAATCAGCAGACGTTGGGCCATCCCCAACGTCTGCTAGTCAATTTTACAGTATGCAAGATTTATCTACAGAAATCTTGGTGCTACGCAGTAATTCTCTGGTTGCCAAAGCCCTAGCAACTCTTAAAAGTCGCTATCCAGAACTTTCTGCATCTCAAGTAGTTGAAAATCTAGCAATTAATCAGGCGATAGTTAACAAGATACCTACGGACATACTAGTTGTTTCTTATACTGATACTGACCCACAGAGAGCTAAAGACGTTTTAGAAGTCCTGGGTTCTACTTACGTAAAATATAGCTTGGATAAACAGCGATCGCAAGCAACTAATGCCATTGGATTTATTAACGCCCAATTGCCTGGCGCACAACAGGAGCTAGAGCAAGCAGCGGAAGAGATTCGTCGGTTTAGACAGATCAATCATTTAGTAGACCCAGAATCATCAGCAGTAGCAGCAGCAGGAGTTAAACAGGATCTAGAACAACAAATACAGGAAACAAAACTCGCAATTAATCTTAACCGCAAACAAACTCAAGAATTCAAGCGTCAATTAGGGGACTTGGGTCAAGACTCCGAGACAATGGTAGCATCTTCTGTTCTCGGTCAAGATGGCGTTTATCAGAATTTAGCCTCTCAACTTAAAGATACGGAAACCCAATACAATCTGGGGAAAGTCGATTTCCGTGACAATTATCATGTGATGATCAATCTTAAAGAGAGACGGGCAGAACTTAAAAAATTACTCCAGGAAAGAGCCCAGCAAGTTTTAGGAAAATCAGTTTCTCCTCAAGTATTAAACCGCATAGTATTATCTCAAAATAATGCCACCTCAACAGTCTCGTCAGCAGATAGCTCAATTGCAGGTGCTGATAGTACGAATATCGATAGCACAGATAGCTCGGCAACAGGAAATTCAGCTTTTAAAACCAGCGTCACTAATAGCACAACTACAGGCACTTCTACTACAGAATCTGGCACAAAAGTATCTTCAGAAGGCTCAACTCTAGGAACATTTGCCAATCGACAGCTAGAATTACAAACTGAAGCAGCTAGTTTGCAAAGTCAATTAGCAAGTCTTAATCAGGCTAAATACCAAGCCGAAACCAACTTTGAAAACCTTCCTAGACTACAGCAAGCCTTTACTGAATTACAACGTCAACTAGAACTTAAATCCGAGGCATACAATTATCTCCTAGAAAGACGACAAGAGCTAGAAATCTCTGAAGCCGAAGAAACTGCCCCGTGGCGAGTTCTCAACGAAGCTTTTTTGCCAGATACTCCCATTTCTCCAAATATCCAACAAGGCTTAGTACAAGCATTGGTGGCTGGGGGTTTCTTAGGAGTTGCTACAGCCTTCCTCTTGCAGCAACTAGACCAGCGTATCAAACAGGTAGAAGAAATCAAACAAATTACCAGATTACCGCTTTTGGGAGTTATCCCCAAAGTTGGCGACCCGATAATTAATGTCAACATTCACACGACTAAAAAGTCTTATTCTTACTACTCTTCTTTTACCGAAGGATTACGCTCCTTGGCGATGAACTTACGGTATCTAATGGCAGAAGATGGTCCTATCCAAACTTTGGCGATAACTTCTTCAACTTCCGCCGAGGGTAAATCTACCATTTCTTATAATCTTGGTATTGTCTTGGCAGAGTTCGGCTTACGGGTACTCGTCGTGGATGCTGATATGCGTAAGCCCAAGATTCATAAACTAGCTCAACTCCCCAATGAGACTGGATTGAGCGATGCCATTACTAAAGACGAGCTTTGGGCTGACTTTCTACAGACGAGCATCGTGGAAAATTTAGACATAATTACTTCTGGTGCAACTTCTCCCAATCCGATTGCTTTATTAAACTCAGACAAAATGAAGCAACTGATTGCGCAATGGCAAGCAGCCTATGACTATGTAATTATTGACACGCCTCCGATTGGAGTGATTGCTGATGCCAAAAGTCTAGCTAGTCAAGTCGATTCAGTCTTGTTCGTTTCTGGTATCGAAAGAACAAGTCGTAAGGCACTTAGTAATGCTCTGGATATTTTACGCAGCAGTCAGTGCAATATTGCTGGAGTGGTTGCCAATCTCGTTGATCCAGAATTTGACTACTATGCTTATTCTTACTACGACTCTTATTACAATCAATCCCTTAACAGCAATAGCGACTCCGATACCGATGCTCAACAGAGTAAAAAAGGAATCTTGCAACAGTTTCGTCGTCGTTAATAACCTTATCGAGAAGATCTGCATTAATCATGATTACTAGTCCTCCTGAATTGATTATTAAAGCTGGTCGTACTGAAAGTCAGTATTGGCGAGATTTATGGCGTTATCGCGAGTTATTCTACTTTTTGGCTTGGCGAGATATTTTAGTGCGCTATAAACAGACTGTAATTGGGATGGCTTGGGCTTTAATTAGACCTTTTATGACGATGATAGTTTTTAGCGTTGTCTTTGGAAATATTGCTAAATTACCCTCTGAAGGCGTACCTTACCCGATTTTAGTCTTTGCCGCGATGCTTCCTTGGCAGTTTTTTGCTAATTCTCTGTCGGAATGCAGTAATAGTTTAATTACTAACTCCAACTTGATTTCTAAAGTCTATTTTCCGCGTCTGATTGTTCCTAGCAGTGCGGTAGTGGTCAGTTTTGTAGACTTTTTGATCTCAGGGATAATTTTATTGGGCTTAATGGCTTGGTATGACTTTGTTCCCAGTTGGCGAATTTTAACCCTGCCTCTATTTATTGTCGTGGCTTTTGCTGCATCTATGGGGGCAGGTTTGTGGCTAGCGTCTTTAAATGTGCAATACCGAGATTTTCGCTATATAGTTCCATTTATCGTGCAATTTGGGCTATATATTTCGCCCGTTGGCTTTAGTAGTAGTGTCGTTCCCGAACAATGGCGTTTGCTATATTCTCTCAATCCGATAGTAGGAGTAATTGACGGTTTTCGTTGGGCAATTTTAGGTGGCGAATCTCATCTTTATCTACCAGGATTTATGTTGTCTTTAGGATTGGTAATATTCTTATTCATTGGTGGTATTTGGTATTTTCGTAAAATGGAACGCACCTTTGCCGATGTAATTTAACTAGGGGAAATAGAACTAGACTAGGGTTAACTAGCGAGAAACAAAATCATCCAAACCGAGAAGTTATTTTTATGGCTCAAACCTTAGATTTAAGAAAAGAACCCATTATTGTTTGGGATAAGCTTCCCGAAAATTTTATCTTACCAGATGAACCAGTGGAAAATATCTGTCAACCTTTATTAGCTGCTGCCCTCACTGAAGCTTTAGATATAGCAGAATTGATTACTCCTTCACTATTAATCGCTTCTAATTTAGGCATCTGTGCCAAAGTTGATGGTCAAACAGTTATTAAAGCACCAGATTGGTTTTATGTTCCTCACGTTTTACCGATAGCAGAGGGGGTAATTCGCAAAAGTTATACTCCTAACCTAGAAGGAGATATCCCACTAATGGTAATGGAGTTTTTATCTGAAACTGATGCTGGAGAGTATTCCATTAGACCAACTTATCCTTACGGAAAAATGTGGTACTATGAGCGGATTTTACAAGTACCACTTTACATTATCTTCGACCCTAGTTCGGGAATGTTAGAAGTACGAAAATTAGAACAGGGACGTTATGAAGTGAAAGCTCCAGATAGTCAAGGGCGTTATGCTGTTCCTAATCTAAATCTATCTTTGGGAGTTTGGTTTGGTAAAAGATTAGAAATACAAACTCATTGGCTACGTTGGTGGGATGTTGGGGGAAATTTGCTGCTGTGGGCTGGGGAGCGCATCGAGCAAGAAAAGCAAAAAGCAGCAAAAGCAGAACAAGAGGTAGATAGACTAAAAGAATTACTCAAGCAAGCTGGAATTTCTGATATAGAAACAGAATAAAGCCAAATATTATGCAAAAGCTAGTATCTGATTTACCAACTGATTTAGAACAAAGACGACAAGAAGCTCTAGTTGCAGCAAAGCAATGTATGCAATTACTGAAAAATGATTTTGGGGCAACAGAAGTTATTTTGTGCGGTTCTCTAGCAGGAGAAAGTCCTTGGCATTGGCATAGTGATATAGATATTGCAGTTAAAGGAATGAGTAAAGATGCGGTTTGGGATGCAAATTTAGCAATAGAAGATATTGTTCCTCACTGGTTGAAAGTGGATGTAATTCCTTTAGAGTTTGCGCCTAGTTATCTAGTAAATCGTATTCTTAAAAAAATACCTATGCCTGAAAATAAATATCTTGCTTTAAAATATCGTATCGAAGACGAACTAATTGTTCTGGAAAACAATATCAAAGCATTGCAGGAAGCTTTAGAACAAGCAAATACAGTTCCTGAGATTTTTGTCGCTCCTACTTTAGCCAGTTTTATTGCTGACTTTTATACTGGATGTGAAAAAATCAGCGAAAGAGTTGCTGTTTATTTGGATGGTGGTTTACCAAAAAGCAAAGATTGGCATTTTGAATTATTAAAACAAGTAGCCGAACCTGGAGGGAATAATCGTCCACCTTTATGGAGTGGTGCATTACTTTTAGAACTAGATGAATATCGTAAATTTAGACATTTAGAAAGACATATTTACAAGATTGAATTAAAAGCAGAACGAGTAATTATTTTAGCTGAAAATATAGAACCAGTTTTTAACAAAATTAAATCTTCAGTCAATATATTTTGTAGTTGGTTGGATCGACAAGCAGAACAGCAACAAGAATTAAATTAAACTTTATGAATGTCTTAGAATTATCTCAAAAATCTCAAATCGAGCTAGAACAAAGAAAACAAAAAGCTTTAGTTGCAGCAGAACGATGTATGCAAATACTGAAAGATAAATTTGGGGCAACAGAAGTTATTTTATGCGGTTCTTTAGCAGGAGAAAGTCCTTGGC
>CAYMWC010000281.1:0-7046 GCA_964393695.1 uncultured Pleurocapsa sp. | reverse complement strand
ACTAGGTTCTTTTTCTACCTATGCTGGTGTTCTCTATTTACACGGTATTTTTGGTTTGATTTTCTTGATTATTGCCCTCGCTACAACTTTAGTCAGTTTTTGGAATTTTGCTCTTGAAGGTAATCAATTTTGTCAAAAAGCGATCGCCAGCCTAGTTGCTTTATACATTTTTCTTCAAGCTCTTCCCTTGTCCTGGATTTCGGTATATATTTGGTTTTTCTTTATTTGGTTGGGAGCGGTGTTATCGGAAACTCAAGCAAAGCAGCGATCGGGTTGGGGAAGGAAGGTAATAGGTAGGGGCGGTTCGCGAACCGCCCCTACTAAAAACTATATTTTTACTCGACACAACAATTAAATATATTCAAACAAAATTATGTTATCAAAATCAGAAATACTTTTAAAAATAAAAAGAGGCAAGTCGATAATTCAAGATATTGCTCTTAAGTTTAATTTGATTCCAAGTCATCATAATTATACTAAATTTATTATTCTCTGTCGTTCCAGGACAGGTTCTAATTTGTTACTTAATCAATTACAATTTCATGAAAATATTAGAATGTTTTATGAAATATTTAGTCAAGATAAAAGTCCTAAAGAGTTTTGGGATTATATTAACTATGACATTCAAAATGTAAGACAATTAAAGCAAAATAATCCTGTTGAGTTTTTAGAAACTTTAGTTTTTAGAGAAATGCCCATTAATATCAAGGCAGTGGGATTTAAGTTATTTTACTATCATGCTCAAACAGGTAATACTCAAGAAATTTGGCAATATTTACAATATTATAAAGAGCTTAAAATTATTCATTTAGTAAGAAAAAATCTTCTGCAAACTTATGTCTCTCAGCAAATAGCTCTAGCAACTAATTCTTGGTATCTCAAAAGTGGTAAACAAGTCAAAAGTAATCCTGCGATCGCCCTTGACTATGAACAAACCATGCAAGCTTTTGAACAAACAAAAAAACTCGAAGCAGAAAATGATACTTTTTTCCAAAATCATCAGGTAATTAAGGTTTTTTACGAAGATTTAGTTGAAAACAATCGGTCAGAAATAGCCAAAATTCAAAATTTCCTGAATGTTAAACCAACTCCTGTTAGTATTTCTACCAAAAAGCGATCGCCTCAATCTCTACAACCAGTAATTCAAAATTATTCAGAACTAAAAGCTAGCTTTCAAAAAAGTCCTTACATTTCTTTTTTTGAGTAATAAAAATTTATTTAATTTGATTAGGAGAAATTATGAATAAACTAACTTCAAAAATAACTAGACATTGGAAACCTTTATTATTATTCAATCTATTTTTAGCTACATTAGCAGTCGGTAAAATTTGTTTTTCCGAAGAAATTTGGAAAGCTAAAGCTCAATTAATTTTGCCTAACACCAGCGGAAGTTTAGATGCTGATTTGGGAACACTTGGTTCTCTCAAAAGCAGTGATACAAGTAGGAATTTTTCTAGTACACTCGATCCGCTACTAGCTCAAGAGTCTATTTTATATAGCAAACCAGTTTTGAGACAAGTTTTAAATTCTGACCCAGAAAAAGAGCTTTTTCCTAGTGTTTCATCCTACCAAAAATTGTTTGAAGTATCTTTTGTTGAACAATCTAATGCTTTCGAGATCAATGCAATGGCTAATAGTCCTGAATTGGCTCATCAAAGAGCAGCTAACTGGATCAAAGCCTATCAAGACCGTCTGAATCAATTACGACAAGCTGATAATCAGAATCGGCAGCAATTTCAACTCAATCAGCGACAAGTTAGAGAAGCTCAACAAAATTTAGCGCAAGCAGAGCAAGAATTAGCTCAATTTCAGCAAAATTCCCAACTGATTAACAGCGAAGAACAAACCAAAGGTATGGTTCAAGTAATTAATGAGCTAACTTCTTTACAAGAGCAGGCACAAGCAAAAGCCCAAGCAAGTCAAAAACAAGTTACAGCTATTTCCACTAGGTTAGGACTTACTCCTGATCAAGCCATTCGCTCGTTGAGTTTGGGTGAAAACAAAGATTATCAGTTTATCAGAAATAAGTTGATCCAAATAGAAGCTACCTTAAATCAACTTCGAGCCAATTTTACTGACCAAGAACCAAGGATACAGACATTACTTATAGAACAAAAAGAATTACAACTTCGATTACAACAATACGTCGATGATACCGCTCAAGAAATACAAATAGACTCGACTGTAAGTAGCGACAGTCAAGGACGATCAAATTTAATTCAACAATTAGTTGAAATAGAAAGTGAAGCCGAAGCTCATCAAAAGGAAGCAGACCAACTAAAATCTCAAATTGAGCAAATGAGTTCAAATCTTGAATCCATTCCTGTAACTCAAGCTCAATTATTAAAACTAGAAAGACAGCGAGATATTGCCGAAGGTACTTATAAAGGTTTAATGGCTCAAGTACAACAAGTGGGTATCAACTCTTTTGAAACCTATCCCAATGTTCCAGTAATCGAACCACCAGAAGCCGATTCTAAACCTTCTAGCCCCAATTCAAAGCTAATTCTTCTGGGATCTCTACTAGCCTCAGTTGTAGGTAGTAGCGCACTTTTACTGCTTCAAGAAAACTCAGATCCTTTGTTAGATGCCAAGGACTTTCAATCATTTAATTTCCCTATTGTGGTTTGTATTCCCAAATTTAAAAATTCTCATTTTGCTCTCAATCTACCGCCCTATGTAAAAGTAGAATTTGAGAAGCTAGCCTCAGCAATTATTTCTCAACCTCGATTTCAACAGGCAACTTCGGCTTCTAGGTTATTATCGCCGACAGAAGAATTAGAATCTACAAACTTAGTCTCAATAAATTCTCGACCCCAGCAAAGTCATCGATTACTGATTACTAGTGCAGCAGCAGAAGAAGGAAAAACAACTACAACTATAGGACTGGGTGAGGCTTTGGTTAACTTAGGATTTAAGGTACTGATCGTAGATGGAGATTATCATAAAGCAGAACTAAGTCAACGGTTTAATTATAACCCTGAAGAAGCAACCAGCAGCGATCGCCCCATATCATTGCAACCCAATCTCGATTTATTGCCCACTAAACCCTTAGAAACAGGAAAAACTGTCGCCTTAATTTCTCAAGGACAATTCCAGCAAAGATTAAGATCAGCAGAATTATTTGGTAATTATAATTATGTCCTAATTGATACACCTCCTGTCAGTCTTACCAGTGAAGCAGTTCTGATGACTTCGATGATGTTAGATATCTTATTTGTGGTTCGTCCAGGAATAAGTAAACGCAATTCTGTCACCACTAGTTTAGATGCACTTACTCATAACAAGTCTCGTATTTTGGGTGTACTGGTCAATGGAGTGAAAAAGAATACCGAACAATATGCGTATCGTTCAAGTTATCTTGTAGCATCGGACACTGAGGTCAACCCAATAGTTCGTAATCATTCGTGACAAAGATTGTACTAGTGTGTCAATAATGCCCAAAAAAGCTAAAAGCTTTTGCGTAGCTGCCGTAAGGCATAGAGCTAAAAGCCAAGAATTAACCTATCACTAATTAATTGAAAAAGCAGTAGTGAAAAGAAAAAAGTTTTTATATTTAACAACAGCTACTACAACATTTACTGCATTAACAAGTTGTAGTCAGCAAGTACTAAATTCTCAGGAGTTAATTGATACTAATTCTTCACAGACTGAATCTACTATTGTTAATGTCAGCGTTGATTGGTCAACAGTCATATCCAAGACAACATCTTTAGTTTTTGGCTCTAATGACTATGAAATTACGGCTCCTAAAAAGGCAGCAGATCCTAGTTTTCAAAATCTTTTAACACAACTCAATATTCCTTTAATTCGGATACATCATGCCAAACTGGTTGAAAAATGGAGTGATTCTAACTCTCAAAGCTGGGATGAAGCCAAAATAAAAGCCTGTTATGATGCTTCGTATTCTTATAAACCACAAATAGTACAAAATATCACTCGCTGGCCAAGTTGGATGAAGGAGGATACCGATGGGTTACTTGACCCTACAGAATACGATAATTACGCTCGTTTTTGTGGAGAATTAGTGGAAATCCTCAATAAAACCCAAAACCGACAAATTACTTATTGGGAACCGTTTAACGAACTAGATCAAACCTATAAAGATGCAGACAAGTTAGATGAATTGTGGAAAATTTATAATTTAGTAGCAACGAGAATGAAAAAAGTGGACTCACGAATTAAAGTTGGTGGGCCTGCTTTGACTTGGGATGATTCTGAAACATTAAAACAGTTTCTGAGTAATTGTAGTCAAAATGTAGATTTCATTTCTTGGCATCGCTATGCTAGTAGGAATGCTAACGATTCTACAGCAGAAATTATGGCTTTTACTCCCAAATATGGCGAACAAACTCGTAAATTTCGGTCTATAGTGAACAAATATGTTCCAGAACGCCAAATTCCTTTATTTCTTAGTGAATATAACATTAATTATGCCTGGGATTCTGGTGAAACCAGGCAAAATACTCATGTTGGTGCAGTTTGGTTTGCTTCAGTTTTAAAACATCTTGCGGAAGCAGAAATAGATTTAGCAGCTTCTTGGCATTTAAAAGATAATATCTACGGGATGATTGATCATCAAAATAATTTGCGACCATCAGCAACAGTATTTGCCTGGGCAATTCAATTCCTAGATGGAACGGTGATGCAAAATGAAAGCGATCGCTCTACGATTGAAGCCTTTCCAGTTCAGCAAAACAATGGCAAACGTTCTCTTCTCTTAATCAATAAATCAGCCGAATCTGCCGAGATCAAGCTTACAGAAAATTCTGGTTCTTTTCAGGTAGGAAAAACTAAAATACATTCCCTAGATGCTAATAAAATTAAAGTTTTTGATGCCAATAAGAAAGTAGATTTCAAGACATTTACTTTAAATCCCCATTCTCTCCTACTATTACGATCTTAGTTCTTTATAGTTAACGGACAATGCGGAGAATTTTGTCTTGTTCTGGGGGGCAAGTTCCTCGACCGTCGCAGTTACTAGTTGTAATATATAACTAGCCATCGGGACTAGCGATCGCTTCTCGCAGTCGTCCTAATTCATCCTGCAAGTATACTTCGTGTAACTGAACCGAACCAAGAGACTGAGGATCGAAAACAACGCGGTGTAAATGCTGAGAGCCGAGAGTAGCAATGAGCAAATTACCTTGCCATTCAGGAATAGCATCACCAGTGTAAATAGCTGCTCCCCAACTAATTTCTCCCCTCCCACACCTTTTTTCGTTCACCCCTGAAGCTCCAGTCAGCGCACTAAGAGAGTCTCATTTGTACTAACAGCACCAGCCCCAGGTTCGGTTGCTCCACCAATCACGTAAATTTGGTTCCCAATTGCTCCTGCTGCTATACCGTGACGTGGAGTTGGCATATCTGGTATTGAAGTCCATTGGTCTAACGCTGGATCGTAAACCCATGCTTCAGCAATAACCGATTGTTCTGGAACCCATCGTTCGCCTCCAAAGACATAGAGTTTTCCTTCTACAACTGCTGCGGATATACCCCCTGCGCCTTGGGGTAGCGGGGCAAGGGTTTCCCAACTTTCTGCTTCTGGATCGTATACCTCAAGGCTTGCTACATTGACGTTTGCATACTCGCCATTTGCTTGTTCTGTAAACTGTCGCCCGCCTACAATATACATTTTTCCATCAATAACCGCAGCAGCGTGGCTGTTTCGGGCGGTAGGCACATCAGGAGCAGGCGACCATACTTCAGTGGTAGGGTCGAAAACTAACACGCTAGAAGTATCAAAATGATCGTTGAAGTTTGCCGAATCAGGCGTTCTTTTATAACGCCCACCAACCACATAAATTTTCCCATCTATGACAACAGCCGTATGTTCACCACGCGGTTGTGGCAAAGGCGTACTTTCAGCCCATTCCTCTGTATTAAAGTCGTAAACAAATACGGTGCTTTGAGCTTCCCAGTTAGGAAATCCTCCCACAAATCCGCCTATTCCATAAAGTTTATCCTCAACAATAGAGACAGCAATATGATGCCGTGCTTCTGGTAGAGGGCTTAGCTCAGTCCACACGTCTCTAGTAGCATCATATTCTAGAAAATCATCCGAAACATTCTGCGCGCCCTCAAACAAACCGCCAAGAGTATATATTCTATCGTTTCTTACATCAGCATAAATTTCTTGTCTTTCTGCGGGGAGGGGTGATGCATCGATCCATTGCAAATCTGTCTCGGCAGCAATTGCTGTAGTTACCAAAAGTCCAGCCATTGCATTAATTGCTATTTTCATAACTTTATTCAACTTCATTATTCTTTCTCCAATTCTCAATTAATTTTTTAAGGGTGTTGTTAGTTGTTAGTCGTTAGTGGTTAGTTGTTAGTCATTTGTAAAATTGAAGCTGTCCTTGGTTGAGTAACTCAGGTCTTTGGTTTATATTTGAAATGACTATATTTGACTATCTTGTGCGAGGTATTAAGTAGTTAAGTAAAATCAAAGTGGCGATCGCCAAAAATGTACCTGCGTAAAAGACTCCTCTAATTTCCCAGACACCAAATGCTAATCCTCCCAATACTGGGCCGATTGCCTGTCCCAAGGGTACTGAAATTGCCACCACTGCCATAAAACCTGCCCGATTGCGATCGGGAGCTAATTCCGCCAAGAGTGATTGGGTTGTGGGATAGACAATTCCGTGTGCTACTCCAAAAAGAATGCTGGGAATTAATAATATCCAGATGCGATCGATTGCAGGTGTTATAACTAATGCCAATGTGTAGATCGAGAAGGCGATCTTGATGAGAGTCAGTTCAGAAAGCGATCGCGCCAACAGTCCCAATTGTGATGAAGTTAAAGCAAAAAACACTGCCATACTTGCTAACAAGATCCCGATCTCGATTTCAGAAGCACCGAGAGACGCTGCCACAGTGGGAATATAGGTTAAGTAAGCACCAAACAAGAGAACAAAAAGCGCGACTACTATAAATAAAAGCTTAATGACTCGACCGCGACGAATACTGCTCCAAATATTTCTCAAATAAACCTGGAAATTAAAATCTGAATGGTGTTGTTGTTGGGGAAGTTGCAGCGATCGCCA
>CAYMWC010000280.1:0-7120 GCA_964393695.1 uncultured Pleurocapsa sp. | reverse complement strand
AATTGCTGTTTTACCATCCATTGAAGGCATCATAATATCAATAATAACCAGATTAATTCCATGATGATTTTGAGCATAAAGAGCGATCGCTTCAATTCCATCTTTGGCAGTTAGTACTCTGTAATTGTATGTTTCTAAAGTAGCTTTGGTTACTTCGAGAATTGGAATTTCATCATCGACAACTAAAATTAATTCGCCGTTACCTTGAGGTATTATTTCTGTTTCTTCTGTGGCTAAGTCGGTTGTTTCAGAAGCGGGGAGAAATATTTTGATTTGAGTACCTCGATGTTCGCCCTGGGTTTCACTCGCTACATCGACAAAACCACCGTGACTTTTAACAATGCCAATGACGGTAGATAAACCCAAACCCGTACCGCGACCAATCGCTTTGGTGGTAAAAAATGGCTCAAAAATGCGATCAATAATTTCGGGCGCAATACCGACACCAGTATCAGCGACAGTAATTAAAACGTAATCACCTGTTTCTGCCTCTAAATGTAGTCGTGCATAATGCTCATCGACGGTAAAATTTTCGGCAATAATGGCTAACTTACCTCCATTGGGCATCGCATCTCGGGCGTTAACCGCTAAGTTCATTAAAACCTGATGCAGTTGATTAATATCGCCATTGACTGTCCATAAATTTTTAGAGACGCTGATTTCTAATTCAATAGTTTTGGGGAAAGTCTCGGTAATTATCTGTCTGATTTCGGTAATTAAATGACGTATCTGGACTACGTCTCGTAGTTTGGCTGTATCATTATCGCCATCTAAGCCTCGGGCAAAAGTGAGAATTTGTTTAACTAAAGCTGTTCCTCTTTGAGCGTTGGTTTCGATAATTTTGAATATTCCTAAAGTTGGCTCATCAAGATTAGTTAATTTGTGCGGTAGCAGTTGAGCAAACCCCAAAATAGGCGCAAGAATATTATTAAGGTCGTGAGCAATACCACTAGCGAGAGTTCCCAAGCTTTCTAAACGTTGAGTACGTAGTAATTGTGTTTCTAGCTGCTTTTGTTCGGTAATGTCGGTATTAACTACCAAATAAGACTGAGGACGATCTTGTTCATCTTTAACTAACGTCCAGCGACTCTCCACAATGATCTGCTTGCCAGCTTTGGTTATCTGATGAAGTTCTCCCTGCCATTGACCTTGTTGAGCTAATTTTGGTTTAATTTCGTCAAATCGAGACCAAGAATCGATATATAGTAGCTGGTTAGCATTTTGTTCTAGAATTTCTGCTTTTGTCCATCCATATAATTTTTCTGCCCCCCGATTCCAAAATAAGATTTTATGATCTAATCCACGAACCATAATCGCATCATGAGCTAAATCTAATAAAGCTGCTTGTTCATGAATCTTGGCTTCTGCCTGTTTGAGTTCGCTGATGTCTCTGCCTTCAGGTATCAGCATTACCACCTTTCCAGTCTCATCTTTGAAAGGGGTAAGGGAAAAGTCGACGGTGATTATCTGATTGTCTATTTCTAAGCAATCTACTTCAAAACGGACAAATTCTCCTTTTGCTCCCCGATTTACAGCTTCTTGGCAGAGTTCTTGCGCCTCTTCAGAAATTGCCCACCAACCAGTTGACCAGAAAGGTTTGCCGACTACATCTGCCAAAGTCGCACCGATGAAATCTAAAGCAGTTTGGTTTGCCTCAATAATCTTGCCGTTAGGTTCGAGTAGACCCATAAATTGGAAAGTTTGGTCAAATATACCTTTAAATCTTTGTTCGCTTTGTTTTAAGGCTAATTCTGCTTGTTGACGTTCTAATTCTGAGGTAGCGCGAGTGGCGAAAATCTTTAAGACTTCCGTAATCAACTCGGTATTTTGTAACGGTTTACTGTCGATAATCGAAATCAAACCTAAAGTTTGTCCTGTTTGATCAAAAATGGGCATACCTGCATAACCTTCAGCCTTTATATCTTGTAGCCAAAGGTCATCAGGGAATAATGCTTGAATTGAGTTGGGATAAATACATAGCTTTTGTCCGACTACATTGGCACAGGGAGTACCAGCCAGATCATACTCAAAATTTTCGAGTCTAGTTTTTCCCTGTTTTTTGTCATAGAAAGCCAGGATTTTAAGTCTTTCTCTTTGAGGACTGCTTATGGTACAGACAGAAGCATAATCTACCTCTAAAGTTTTGGTTAAATACTCTACCAGAGAGGGAAAGAAATTTGCTCCTGCTTGAGCGGTGACACCTGAAGCAATATCAGTTAATATTTGTTCCCTTTGTTTGCGTTCACTAATATCCGTAACTGTACCTAAGTAGCCTGTGATTACTCCAGCATCGTTGTAAAGAGGTACTGCTCGACCTGCCACCCAGATTACTTGACCTTGAGGTTGTAGGTAGCGATATTCTAAACTAAATTCTTGTCCTGTTTGGGCTGTATTGTACCATTCAGAGTTGACGTGATCGCGATCATCTGGATGTAAAGCTTTGACCCAACCTTGTCCTAAAGCTTCGGGAAAAGATAATCCAGTCATTTCCTGCCATCTTTGATTGACAAACAGACAATCTCCTTGAGCATCAGTTTGAAAAATGCCTACGGGTGCAGAAGTTACTAAAACTTTATACAATTCTTCTGCTTGTTGGCGTCGATTCAGTTCTATTTGCACCTGTTGATATAATTCTCCTTGTTGAATGGCGATCGCTACTTGTATAGCTAAAAGCCGAAGTAATTCTAGTTCCGATTCCTGCCAATTTCTGGGACTCGAACATTGATGAACAATTAATAATCCCCATAAATACTCTTGTTCGGGATGTTGCTCAGTTAATAAGATAGGCACAGCAATGTTAGCTTTAACCTGAAATCCTGCCAAAAATTCCAGATAACAAGAGCTTAAGTCAGATTTATTAGTGTCTGCTATAGTGTGAATCTTACCTTGTTGATAAGGATCAAGCCAAGTTTGCTCAAAACAAGAGTCTTTAATTACTTGCTGGAGAATCGACCATTGCGGGTTGCTAACCGATTCATTAATCACAATGCCACTAGCATCAGAATCAAGACGATAAATTAAAACTCGATCTGCCTTGATTAACTGTCTAACTTCCGTTACAGTTGTCTGGAGAATTGATTCGAGATTCAACGATTGACGAATTCGCAGAGCGATCGTTGCCACTAATTGTTCTTTCTTTCCAGGTTGAACTTGATTCATCTACTCAAATACTTCTCAGGCATTCGTCACTACTACAATATAGTTTTAAACCACTGATTTTTAACTCCTCATCACCAAAATTCCAGTTTCTGGCTGGACTAGATATAGCCGTACAAGATTAGTTTAGGACAATTAGGGTGATTAGCCCGAAGGGCTACGCTTCGCGATCGGCTTCATTGGTAGTAGGTAGTGGGTAGTGGGTAAACAAAACGTCCTAACATTGTCTAGTATTGCTATATATAACTATGGTAAGTAATTAAACAGCATTATAGTCATTCCAATTAATTTCGGCAGCTTTATCGGTGATACTAGTAGACGTGGGCGTAAGTAAAGTAACCGTTAAAAAATACTGAAAGAACTGGGATTAGAAGCTTCTGACCTCTGACCTCTGACCTCTGACTGACCCGTAGCGGTACTAGTTAGTTCGCAGAGTCTTTTTAGTTATTATCTTTCAACGTCACAGCCAATTTATCAGCAATACCTTCGATCCAAGCTTCGTCTTGCTTAGTATAGCTACGGGGAGCGTTTGCACCTACAATTAAGACACCTTGATCGCCAATTGGCTGACAGATTACTCCTTGAGTATTTTCGGGTAAATAGTCAAATTCTATTTTGCCTGGATATAAATTGAGATTTACTAAATATACAGGCTTACCTTGATTTATAACCCGTTGAACGATCGCTCCTGGCTTTACTTGCGAATTTTTGCCTAAAACACCACGCCTCAGAAGAGTTTGACCAGCATAATAGACGACCAGCGATCGCGTTACTGTATTAGTTAATAATAAGTGCGATGCCCAAGCTAATTCTGTTTTGACTGTGGCTGAAAGTTCAGTCGCAAATTCCAAACCAGTTTCCCCAATCAAAGTTACTGTATCAGGGGGTTTTGCCTGAATCTGTTGCCATAATAAGCCTACTAAAATCAAAACTGCCCCTTCAATAACCCCCAAGGCATCTGAACGTGCTTGAGAATCAGTTAACTGTATTGTCAGCAAACGATTAACCAACAGTAATAAGCCACCTAAGCCACCAGCAAAAAACGGTAGCAGCCTTAATATACGATTGGCATCAGATTTACTCATTGCTTTAATGATCAGTGATCAATAATCAGTGACCAGATTTTAAAAGGGATGAATTATGAACGATGAACGATAAATTAGTCAGCAGTGACCGAAGAATTTGAGATTTGAGATTATTTGATTTTTGATTGATTTCCCAATCTACAATCTTCAATTTATAATTGCATGACTTCTGACTTTTGCGAAGCTTTACTTGCTACTTGCTACTTGCTACTTATTCTTCTCCTGCTTCTAAAATACGTTGAAATAAATAGCCTGTACCCCTAGCAGTCAAAATAAGCTCAGGATTACTCGGATCATCTTCTAATTTCGCACGCAAGCGAGAAATATGAACATCTACCACGCGAGTATCTACATGACGTTCAGGAGTGTAGCCCCAAACTTCTTGGAGAATTTCGGAACGAGAAAAAGGTTCGCCAGAACGACTTACTAGTAACTCTAGTAAGCTAAATTCCATACCTGTTAAGCGAATCCGTTCGTCACCTTTGTATACTTGACGTTTATTAGTATCAATTTTGATTGAGCCAACATGAATTACTCCCGAACTAGGAATACCAGGCGCACCGCTCTTATCAACTCTGCGTAAGACAGAACGAATTCTCGCTTCTAGCTCTTTAGGAGAAAAAGGCTTAACTACATAATCATCCGCACCTAATTCTAAACCTGTAATGCGATCGGCGACATCTCCTAAAGCTGTTAACATAATAATTGGAATATCTGATTCCTTACGTAATTCTTGACAGACACCATAACCGTCTAACTTGGGCATCATCACGTCGAGAACTACTAAGCTAGGTTCAGCAGTGCGAAAAGTTTCTAGAGCTTCTTCGCCATCGGCAGCCGTTACTACGTCATAGCCAATCATCGATAAACGAGTTTCTAGAATGCGACGAATGCTAGCCTCGTCATCTACCACCAAAATTTTCTCTTTATTAGTTTCCAAGTTACTATACACTCCTTATTTAAGTTAAGTTACCAATATTTAAGTTAAATTTACTTTTACCTTATGATCTAGATTATCTTGTTGATGTTGTCTAGTGAAGCCAGATATCCATCTTAGGGAGATTATCTTAATATTTCGCACAATTCACCAGTTTTTTCAGATTTAATTTATCTTTGAGGGTTTTAAAATTTCTTAGGATCAAGACTAAGATTATCCATATAAGTTTACTAATTTATTTTTTGATTTCTATATATCTCTAATTTTTCTTAAGGAAATGGCAAAATCTAAACAAATATATATCTGCAATGAATGTGGTGCTGAGTATAACCAATGGTTTGGATTATGCAAAGAATGTAATGAGTTTGGCACAATCTCTGAAGAACCTGTTGAAGTTGGTGGTGGGGGGACATATAGTCGGGGAGGTTGGCAATCTAACACTCGTTCTGGTAATAAGTCATCTGGGGTAGCGCAACCAAGAGTTTCTTTAAAGTTCTCCCAGATTGATAATGATGTTCAGCAAAGGTTTCCTTCAGGTTATGGGGAATTTGATCGCGTCTTGGGAGGTGGAGTTGTTCCTGGCTCTCTAGTGTTGATCGGTGGCGATCCTGGAATTGGCAAATCAACTTTGTTACTACAGGTAGCCAATAAGTTGGCTCATAGTCTGCCTCGTATTCTCTATGTTTCGGCAGAAGAATCGGGTCAACAGGTTAAATTACGAGCTTCGCGCTTGGATGTGGCAGAAATTGACCCAGAAGCCGACAACTCATCTGAAAATGGCAACGGCAGTAATGGTAAAGCTAAACCTAAAAAAGAAAATAATCTCTATGTCATGCCAGAAACCGATCTAGAGGAGATTTTACGGGAATTAGAATCTTTAAAACCTCAAGTAGCAGTTATTGACAGTATTCAAACCTTGCACTTTGCTGCGTTAACTTCTTCCCCAGGTTCTGTCGCTCAAGTTAGGGAATGTACTTCCGCTTTGATGCAAGTAGGTAAAAGAGAAAATATAACTTTGTTAATTGTTGGTCATGTGACTAAAGAAGGAGCGATCGCAGGGCCGAGAGTCTTAGAACATTTGGTAGATACAGTACTCTATTTTGAGGGCGATCGCTATGCTTCCCATCGTCTCCTACGTTCGGTTAAAAATCGTTTTGGTGCAACTCACGAAATTGGGATTTTTGAAATGGCAGAACGAGGTTTAGTTGAGGTAGATAACCCTTCGGAACTCTTTTTAGGTAATCGGGATGAAGCTACCCCAGGTACAGCTATTATTGTCGCCTGTGAAGGCACTCGCCCGATTGTAGTGGAAGTACAGGCACTAGTTAGTCCTACTAGTTATACCTCTCCCCGTCGTTCGACTACAGGGATTGACTATAATCGTCTTCAACAAATATTAGCGGTACTAGAAAAAAGAGTCGGTGTACCTTTATCCAAGCTTGATGCCTACGTTTCTTCTGTCGGTGGATTAGGAGTAGGTGAACCTGCTGCAGATTTAGGAGTGGCGATCGCTATTGTCGCTAGTTTTCGCGATCGTGTCGTCGATCCCCGTACTGTCTTAATTGGGGAGGTGGGATTAGGCGGACAGGTACGTCTGGTTGCTCAGATGGAATTGCGTCTGAAAGAAGCAGCTAAACTCGGTTTCAAACGCGCGATCGTTCCCAAAGGTCAAAGTTTACCCGATGATATTGGGTTAGAAATTATCCCGATTTCTAAAGTAATTGATGCCATTATTGCTGCTATTCCCTCAGAACGCTCTGGTAATTTTCCTGTTGTAACGGCAGAAAATTAGTTAAATGTAAAAATGTAACTTGTTAAATAAATCAACTCTGATGCCAGAGAAAATTTTCCTAAAAGGTTGACATGAATTTCAAAATCATTCATCATAAGTAAATCAGGCAAATTTGCGGGTGTAGCTCAGTGGTAGAGCGTCACCTTGCCA
>CAYMWC010000279.1:0-7164 GCA_964393695.1 uncultured Pleurocapsa sp. | reverse complement strand
CATAAAGAGTCTGAAAAGAGAGGAGCGCAGTGAGGTTAAAGTCTCATGCTGCGTTCTGAAGACAAGTCGGGTTGGTGACAACCTGGCTTAGTCTAACGCCTAATACTATTTTTTACTGGTAAACGACTGCTGGGTTAGTCTCTGACATAGACTATAGACTCATTTTAAGCTATCTCCCTCACTTTCTTCGCTTTCGACAAAGGGTGAATCTTATTGTGACCCTGGTGTGGACTACTACGAGCAAAAATAATGGATATAAGTTTATACTAACCATGTGTTTA
Source organism: uncultured Pleurocapsa sp. (assembly GCA_964393695.1). Classification (GTDB taxonomy): domain Bacteria; phylum Cyanobacteriota; class Cyanobacteriia; order Cyanobacteriales; family Xenococcaceae; genus Waterburya. The sequence goes on along the minus strand of CAYMWC010000279.1, from coordinate 6,883 downwards.
TTAACCAAATATATTACATTATTATGAGTCGTAAATCAGCAATCATTATAGGTTCTGGTATAGGTGGATTAGCTTTAGGCATTCGTTTACAAAGTCTTGGATTTAACACAACTATTTATGAAAAATTAGATGCTCCAGGTGGACGTGCCTATGTTCGTAAAATTGACGGTTTTACTTTTGATATGGGACCTACAGTAATTACCGTACCTCATTTTATTGAAGAACTTTTTTCACTTGAACGAGACTCAGCAGCATTGGCTGAACCTGACTTCGACAAAGAAATTCTAGATCCTTGTAGTAGAATTAAAACAGGTGTTAGCAGTGGAACAAATACATCAAAGTATGTCAAACTCGTTCCAGTATTGCCTTTCTATCGCATTTACTTTGATGATGGCACCTATTTTGATTATGATGGTGACTCAGAGAACACACGTAGACAAATTCAAGCAATTGAACCAGAGGATCTGACAGGATACGAACGCTTTCATGAAGATGCAAAAGCGATTTTTGAGAGAGGCTTTATTGAATTGGGTTACACTTATTTTGGAGGTATCTCTTCGATGCTAAAGATTGCTCCTGATTTGTTCAAACTAAGCGCAACACAACCGCTTTTCTCATTTGTAAAGCGTTATTTTAAAAGTGCCAAACTTCGTCAAGTATTTAGCTTTGAACCCCTACTTATTGGTGGAAATCCTTTAAAAGTTCCAGCTATATACGCAATGATTCATTTTGTAGAAAAGACTTGGGGTATTCATTTTGCGATGGGCGGAATTGGGTCATTAGTTCAAGGATTTGTGCGTAAATTCGAAGAGTTAGGAGGTACAATTCAATACAATAGTGAAATAACCCATATTGAAGTAGAAGGAAAGCGATTTGGTCGCAAATTTGCCAGGGGAGTCACGCTTTCTGACAAAATCTATCATAAAGCTGATTTAATTGCTTCAAACGGTGATTATGCAAACACATATATGAAGTTAATTGAGCCGAAGTACCGTTTGATTAATCAGAATACACGAATCAAATTGGCAAAGTATTCTATGTCTATTGTAGTTATTTACTTTGGTTTCAAGACTGACGGTTTAGATTTAAATTTGCGCCATCATAATATTATTCTAGGTCCACGTTACGAGAAACTGCTGCAAGAAATATTTGATACAAAGATCCTAAGCAAAGATTTTTCTCAATACCTACATATTCCTTCACTGACCGACCCAAGCCTTGCACCTCCTGGGTGTCATACTGCTTACACCTTAGTGCCTGTACCTAATAATGAAAGCAATATAGACTGGTCAAAACTTGGTGAACCTTTTGTAGATAAAATACTTACCTTTCTTGAAGAGAGAGATTTTATTCCAAATCTGCGTGAACGACTCGTCCACAAAAGCTTTGTTACTCCAGACTATTTCGAAAGTACTTTAAATAGCTGGTTGGGTAATGGTTTCGGCGTTGAACCTCTTCTAAGTCAAAGTGCTTTCTTTCGTCCTCACAATCGTAGCGAAGATATTGCCAACTTTTATTTAGTTGGAGCTAATACTCAACCAGGTGGCGGTACTCCCGCTGTAATGATGTCTGCAAAAATTACTGCACGTCAAATAGCTCAGGACTATGGTATTGCTTCTTCGATAGTTAATAATGTGGGCGTTGCTGAAAAGTGACGATTATTCTATATCATTACTTTTGCATGACTACCAAACTACCATAGTTACAATACCACTTAGAATGAAATAAGCCTGGTTACAATTGACGACGAAATTGATTAATACTGATCGATAAAATGGCTATAGCAAAACATAGAAGCGCAAAGGCATTTTGCCACAGTACTTCCAAACCAACTCCTCTGAACATAATGCCTCTAATAATTGCTATATAATGGGTTAGTGGATCGAAAAGAGATAAATATCTCATAAAACTCGGCATACTTTCTACAGGTGCCATCTCGCCTGATAGTTGAATCAAAGGCAAATTAATAAAGAATGAAGTTAAAAAAGCTTGTGTTTGAGTACGGGTAATCGTTGCTAGCATCATGCCAATTCCTATGCCTATAAAAATATATAATGCAGATAATAGATAAAATAATAATAAATTACCACGAAAAGGTATATGAAAAAAGCTTTTTGCTACCAATAAAGATACGGTAATATTTCCTATTAGAAAAAAAAATAAAGAAATAATTTTAGCGAATAAAATTTCCCAGACTTGGGCAGGAGTCATTAGAAGTTGTTCTAAAGTTCCTGTGTCTTTTTCTCTAATAACTGTCCCCGCAGAAATGATAGAGCTAACTAAAGTACAAACCGCTCCCATTGCTCCTGGAAGGAAAAACCAACTACTAATTAAACCTGGATTATAAAAAAAGATTGTTTGTGGTTCAATTAAAACTGAATCTTGCTCTCCAATTATTTGACGATTATATTGTTGAATAATTTGACTAATATAGCCATTGGCTATTCCTGCTGTGTTAGCGTCAACTCCATCGATAAAAACTTGTACTTCAGCAGCAGTTCCATCTTCTGTTAATTGCCTTGAAAAATCAGGAGGAATTACCAAACCTGCTGTTAAATTTCCTTTTCCAACTTGTTCTTTTAATTCGCGGTCGCTAAAAAAATATGTTTCAGGTATAAAAATATTATTTTCAGTAAAAGTTGAAATTAGTTCTCTACTTTGATAAGTTTGAGTATAATCAATAATCCCTAATTTAATATTCTGTACGTCTGGATTTAAGGCAAAACCGTAAACCAATAAATAAATTATTGGTGGAATAATTAAGAAACTAATAAAAGATTTATTTTGACAAATTTGCTTTATTTCTTTAAGTATTAAAGTTAAAAAGCAATTATTTAAAAAGCGTTTCATAACATTCATAATTTTATTATTGCCTACTGTATAGTGTTTGGTATTTATTTTAATTTTTAGAAAGCAATAAGTTATTTAACTAATTTGGTAGTTGCATTTGTTTCAAATTTCTTCTAGCAAGATAAAAAAATAATAATCCTATTAGAACTAATACCAATACAGTCAACCCAACTCTTGCCCATCCTGTACCTCTAACATAGGCATCACGGCTAATTTCTATGTAATACCTAGCTGGAACTATATTAGAAACTAAGGAAAGAGGAAAAGGAATATTACTAAGAGGATAAAGTAAACCAGATAGCAATAAAGCTGTTATGAAACCGATTAATGCTACTCCTTGAATAGCAGAAGTAAGATCTACTGCAAAAGTTCCAATTAACAAACCAAAAACGACAGCATCTGCTAAAAAAATAACTGTGCCAATCAATAAAGGACTAGGATCTCCAGCAAAACTTAATTGCCAAATTAAAGCTCCAGAAACCATTATTAAAATTGCTTGAATAATGCCAATTAAAAGATAGGCTAAAAGTTTACCTAAAATCATTTCAGTTGCACTTAGAGTTGAGGAATATGCTTGTAAAATTGTGCCGTCAACTTTTTCACGAACCATAGCGATCGCACTTAATAAAGAAGGAAATATCCATAAAATTAATCCATAGAGTCCAGGGATAATAAATAAAGATTCTTGGCGACCTGGATTAAACCAAAGACGTACACGAGTTATGATTTTACTATCAATTGTTTGTAGCTGAGAAGCTTGCAAAAAATTTGAAGTAGCAGCTTGAATACTATTTTTAATTACCCTGGCATTATTAACATCAGAACCATCGACAAAGACTTGAACATTAGTGTTTAAATCTGATTTAATTTTGCTACTAAAATTGGGAGGTATTATTACAGCTACTTTGGCTACTCCAAGATCGATAACTGCTTGAGGATTATTCAAAATAGAATCAGGTAAATTATCAGTGGCTATAAGAACAAATTGATTAGTAGCGAATAAACGTTCAATATAGGCACGACTTATATTAGTCATGTCAAAATCTTGAACATATAAAGGAATATTTTTAGCTTCCAAACGAATGGCAAAACCAAAGATAATTAATACCATAAAAGGCAAAATAAAAGCTAACGCAACAGTCAAGCGGTCGCGTCTAAATTGTGCTAATTCTTTGATACATTGGGAAATAATTCTGTTCATTAGTTATTAGTTATTAGTTGTTACTTCGTTGAACAATACCAATGAAAGCATCTTCTAAAGAAAAAGGAATTGAGCGTAGAGAATGAATTTTAATACCTGAATTTTCTAAAATTGAATAAACTTGAAAAATTTCCGAGTCGGGATCATCTAATACAAGATGTAAGCGATCGCCAAAAATAGATACTTGCCATGATGCCAATTTCGTTTTCAACAAATTAGAAGCATCTTGAGTTTGCTCTACTACCATTTCGACTAATTGACCTGGTTGCATAGCCTTGATTTCAGTTGGTGAACCTTGAGCGACCATTTCTCCAGCTACCATAAAGCCCATACGGTTACATTGTTCTGCTTCTTCTAAATAATGAGTCGTCACTAAAATTGCCGTACCTGAGCGAGCAAAATCATTGATTAAACGCCAAAATTGACGACGCGCCAACGGATCTACACCTGAAGTTGGTTCATCTAAAAAGAGAATTTCAGGCTCATGCATTACGGCTGCGCCAAAAGCTACTCTTTGTTTCCATCCGCCAGGTAATTGCCCTGTCAGCATATTTTCTTTACCAACTAAACCACAAGTAGCTAACACCCAATCAATTTTTTGACGGCGCAACTTTACTGGTACTCCATATACTCCGCAGTAAAATTCCAGATTTTGAATGATACTGAGATCGTCATAAAGTGTGAATTTTTGACTCATATAACCGATGCGTCGTCGTAAACCAATACTACGTAAATTACTCATTTCTCCTGCTAAAGAAACTGTTCCCCCTGTGGGTGCTAATAAACCGCACAATATTTTAATCGTGGTGGTTTTACCCGCTCCATTTGCGCCTAATAAACCGTATATTTCGCCATAATGAATCTTTAAATCTATATTTTTAACTGCCTGAAAACTGCCAAAATCTTTGGTTAGAGAATCAGCATAAATCGCCACTTTTCCTAATTTCTCGGTTTTTCCACTTCTATGACTGGGAAAAGGTATAAATTCAGGTTCGTCTCCAAATTCACGCAAATGATTAACAAAGACATTTTCCAGAGTCGGATCACTAACTTGAATATCTTTAAAATTTAATTGGTGCTGATTAAAAATATGTTTGATTTCTATTTCTGCACTCTGGGCATTGTTAACCAAAACATCTAAGCGATCGCCAAATGTTTGGACATCGACAATATTTTCTGTAGATTGTGAGAACGTAGTAGCGTTACTCCCTATCAAAATTCTTTCTGCCGTTTCTAAATCTTGAGTCCTGACTTCTAATCGTTGTAAACCAAGACCATCTCGCAGTTGTGCTAACGTTCCGACTTCTCGTATTTCGCCTTCATGGATTAGAGCAATACGATTACATCTTTCTGCTTCATCCAAATATGGAGTCGCGACAACAATAGTTACACCTTCAGAAGCGATTTCGGCTAAAATATCCCAAAATTCTCGACGGGAAACTGGATCGACACCTGTTGTGGGTTCATCTAGCAATAAAATTTTTGGTCGTGCAATCAAAGCACAACAGAGAGCTAATTTTTGTTTCATTCCTCCCGAAAGACGACCTGCCAGGCGATCGCTAAATCGCTCTAAATCCATTAATTTTAGGTATTTAGCACGACGCTGTTGGTATAGCTTTGCAGGAACTTGACGTAATCCTGCTGTATAGCGCAGATTTTCATCAATACTAAGGTCAGAATAGAGAGAGAATTTTTGAGTGAGATAACCTGTGTAAAGACGGGCATCACGAGGGTTTTTGTCTAACACACGTACCTCTCCCGATGTTGCTGCCATTACCCCTGCTAGAATGTGAAAGGTAGTGGTTTTTCCTGCCCCATCTGCGCCAATTAAACCAAAAATTTCTCCTTGTTTGATTGTCAAATTGATTCCTTTGACAGCTACTAACTGACCATATTGTTTGTATAAATCTTGAACTTGAATAGCTATTTCTAAACTGGATAAAACCATAGTGAGTCAATAAATAAAAATTATTTGGTCACAATCTCTGCATCAGCTGGCATTCCTGGTTTAGCCAAACCATTGGGTTGATTAATTGTGATTTTTAAGCCAAACACTTGTTTGACTCGATCTTCTTTAAAATAAATATTTTCAGGTGTAAAAGAAGCTTCGGTGTCGATCGCATCAATTTTGGCTTTCAAAGGCTTTTCTGGAGCAGAATCTAAGAATACCTTGGCATTTTGACCAACTTTAATTTTGCCAATGTCACCTTCAGGCATAAAACCACGTAGATAAACTTCATCAGGATTGATTACCGTCAACAAGGTTTTTCCTGTCGTCACCACTGCACCTGGTTCAACACTACGAGTTATCACCACACCATCTATAGGACTGATAATATTTAAGTCTGTAATTTGGCTTTGAATTTCTTGTTTCTGAGCAAGAGCATTTTTAACATCTGCTTGTGCTGCTGCCAGCTTGGCATTTGCTTGTGCTTGCTGGGTACGCAGCGAAGCTATTTGAGCGTTACGAATATTGGGATTAAGAGTACTTGTTTGTGCTTGCTGTAATTGTCCTTGGGCTGCATCAGCTAATTTATGAAATGACTCTACTGATCCTTGACGTGCTGTTACAGTGGCTAATGCCGTTTCATAATCTGTTTGTGCTTGGTCAAATCGTTGTTGTTCGACAGCCCCTTGTTTGACTAATTTGGCATAGCGATCGCGATTAATTTTTGCTAGTTTTAATTGCGCTTTTGCCTGTTCTAAATTTGCTTGAGCTTCATTATATTGAGCTTGACTCGAAGCTAAAGAAGCCTCTGCTTGTCCTACTTTACCTTTAGTATCTCCTTGAGCTTGTTGTAAGTTTAGTTGAATCTGTTGGATTTGGCTGTC